>NZ_JAYSGF010000004.1:0-130178 GCF_041912965.1 Chromobacterium sp.
GTGACCGAGGATGTATTCGAGTCCGAAGCTTGCATCGCCTTCGAGCAGGCGGAGAACCGCATGCACACCATCAAGGCCATCCTGGTGGCCACGCTGGGCGATTGATCCGGCCCTAGGCATCCCTAGCTGCACTTTTGCCGGCCAAGGCTTCCCTGACCGGGAACCTTGGCCGGTTTCACATCAAGAACGCGGCTCGCCGTTGCAAATGGCGGGCGCGGCAGTAAAAAAGGAACAGAATATGCGAGTCGTCGTAGCTCTGGGCGGCAATGCCCTGCAACGTCGCGGCGAGGCCATGACCGCCGACAACCAGCGCGCCAACGTCAAAGTGGCCGCCGAACAACTGGCCGGCGTGACCCGCTTGGGCCACAACCTGGTGATGTGCCACGGCAACGGGCCGCAAGTGGGCCTGCTGGGCCTGCAGAACGATGCCTACGCCCGCCACGTGGACGAAAAAGTGACGCCCTATCCGCTGGACGTGCTGGGCGCGCAGACCGAAGGCATGATCGGTTACATGGTCGAGCAGGAGCTCGGCAATGTGCTGCCGTTCGAAGTGCCGATCGCCACCATCCTGACCCAGACCGAAGTGGATGCCAAGGACCCTGCGTTCAAGAACCCGACCAAATTCGTCGGCCCGGTCTACAGCAAGGAAGAAGCCGACAAGCTGGCGGCGGAAAAAGGCTGGACCGTGAAGGCCGACGGCGAATACTTCCGTCGCGTGGTGCCCAGCCCGAAACCGAAGCGCATCTTCGAAATGCGCCCGATCAAATGGCTGATCGAAAAAGGCGTGGTCGTGATCGCGGCCGGCGGCGGCGGCATTCCCACCATGTACGAGGGCGACAAGCTGGTGGGCGTGGAAGCGGTGATCGACAAGGATCTGGCCTCGGCCTTGCTGGCGCGTGAAATCGACGCTGATTACTTTGTGATCGCCACCGACGTGAAAAGCGTGTTCGTCGGCTGGGGCACGCCGGAAGCCAAGGCCATCAAGCAGGCGCATCCGGACGAAATGGACAAGCTGGGTTTCGCCGCCGGCTCGATGGGCCCGAAAGTGGAAGCCGCTTGCGAGTTCGCCCGCCTGACCGGCAAGAAAGCGGTGATCGGCGCGCTGGAAGACATCGAGAAGATCGTCAAGGGCGAGGCCGGCACGGTGATCTCCACCGAGAAGGCCGGCATCAGCTGGTACTGAATCGCGAGTGCTTAGCCAAGCGTCAAGGGCTGCCGTCAGGCAGCCCTTTTTTTATCTCAGCCCAGCAGCTTGGCGCGATGCAGGCGGATGAAGTCCTGCCCGGCTTGGTAGCCGATCTGGTATAGCTGGGACAGATTGGAGTAGGACCAGTCCAGTTCCTGCTGCTGGCGCTCGGGATCGATCAGCGCGTCGAACTGGATCTTCAATACCTCGGTGCGCGGCCGGCCGTGCTCGTCCTTGTTGTGCAGCGCTTCGAACAACTTCAGGTCGTCGCGCGCGATTTCGGTCAGCGGGGTGATGATGGACTGTACCCAGGCATCGTAGAGATTGCGCGGCGGGTGCAGCAAGCGATCGCTGCCCAGCACGTCGAACACCAGGGTGTAGTCGATGTGGTGATGATCGCGGAACAGTTGCTTGAAGTTCAGCGTGTCGATGGCGGCGCCCTCGATGTAATCGCCGTCGTCCAGGCGGTATGGCGGGTAGATGAAGGGGAAGGACAGCGCGGCCAGGAAGTGTTCGTGGCTGATCTCGCTCTTGTCCCAGCAGCGCATCTCGCCGTGGCTGATATTGTAGGCGTTCAGATAGAACTGCGGCGCAATCTGGCGCAGGCGTTCAAAATCCACCACTTGTTCGATGAAGGGCACATGCGCGCACAGCCCCTGGCTGGACGGCGTCAGATCGCTGGGGCACAGCGTGGCCAGCAGCAGCGAAGTCCAGTCGGCCAGCAGCCGTTGCCATGGTCCCTGGTCGGCCTGTTGCTGAATGCTCTGCAGCAGCGGATTCTGGCTCTGCCAGCTGCGCCACAACTCGGCGGCGGGGCCCGGCTTGTTGAACACCTTGTAGTTGACCGGCAGCAGTTGGTAGATGGGGTCGGACACGCCCAGATCGGACAAGCGACGCAAATTGTCCAGCGGCGTGCCCTTGCGCGGCGCCGCGTACAAGAGGCCGACGATGGCGCCGGCGCCGGAGGCGGAGATGATGTCGAATTCGACGCCAGCCTCGGTCAGCGCCACCAGCGCGCCGGCCATCAGGGTTGCATTTGGGGCGCCACCGCCCAATACCAGCGCGATGCTGGGCTTGTTTGCTATTGCCATGAAGATCCCCGTGGTGAGTCGCCGCTGCTGCGCCATGCGTTGACGATGCGTTCGCGACGCAGTTTCATGTCATTGCCATGCTTGAATTATGGATGCTGGCCGGCATTCCGCAATGCAATATGGCATGGGATGTGATGGAAACTATTGTTGCAAGAAAGATGCACTACTCAACTGTTTGTCATTGAGCAATGAAAGATACCTTGCGCTGCAAGGTAGTGGTTCGTATAGTGCAATCACTAGCAGATTGATGCCTTGGTCCGATTAGCTATCGTGTAATGCAAGATAGTGACGGGTAGCCGGACCGGGCGGTTTCAAGGAAGGACGAAATGAAAACCCAGTTGAAGAAGGGGACTCTGGACATGTGCGTATTGGCGGTTTTGGCCCAGTCCGACAGCTATGCCTACGAACTGGTCAGCAAATTGTCGCAAACGATGGAAATCAGCGAAGGCACGATCTATCCGCTGATGCGCCGGCTGCAGAATGAATCCTGGGTCAGCACCTATCTGGTCGAGTCGGCATCCGGACCATCGCGCAAGTACTACACGCTGAGCGAGACGGGCAGACGGGAACTTGAAGTGATGCGGGGCGAGTGGCGGGAATTCGTCAATGAAGTGAACAGCGTATTGAGTCGTCTGCCGGTGGCAGACCAGTCGGGAGAACAATAATCATGAACCGCAAGACATTCTTGAGCCAGCTGGAACAGGCGCTGGCGGGCATGCCGGCCGAGGAAATCGGCGAAATCCTCGCCGACTACCAAGAGTATTTCCATGACGCGCTGGAGGCTGGTCGCGCGGAGGACGAAGTGGTGGCCGCGCTGGGCAGCCCGCAGAAACTGGCCAAGGAGTTGAAGGCGCAGGCGCGTTACCGTCAATGGGAGAACCATCGCTCCATCGGCAACCTGATGCGGGTGGTCGCGGCGGTGGCAGGCTTGGGGGTGTTGAACTTCTTCCTGGCGCTGCCCTTCATGCTCTATCTGCTATGCCTGTCCATCGGCTACATGGTGTCCGGCAGCTTGCTGATCGCTGGCGTGGTGGTGGTGGCGGCCTGGGGCGGCAACACCTTGTTTGGCTGGCCGGAGCTGGAGCCCAGCTTGTCGCCCAAGGGTGGCGACTTTGAGTTGCAAGTGCGTCCGGCCGGCGAACTGGTGCATGGCGTCACCTTGAGACAGGGCCGGGTGGTGCTGAACCTGGACCCGGATGAGAGCGCCAGCCTGCGCACCCGCGCCGGCGATCCGGTTGCCGTCAGCTACGACGACGGCGAACTGAGAGTGGATGCCAGCGCTCCGGCGGCGCGGCGCTTGATCCAGCAGGAGGGCGAGCACGCGGTCAGCGTGGAGCGCGCGGAACTGAAATCGCTGGTGCTGGTGTCGGGTGACGGCGATCGCATGGAGTTGGTGCAGGGCGGTGACGGGGAGTCGCTGCGTTGGCGGATGATTTCGGCGGAGGCTGCCACCAGCATGGGGGAGGCCAGCAAGCCGACCAATCTGGTGCTGCGCGATGGCGACAGCTCGCTGGTGATCCGCGACAACCGGCTGTCGTTGAACGATGGCGACGGGCATTTCGAGATCGACGGCATCCCGGGCTTGTCCCTGCGGAGTTCAGCGGCGGTAAGCGGCTTCATCCTGTTGGTGATAGGCGCGCTGGGGCTGATGTTCTGCCTGTGGCTGACGCGGCTGACCTGGCGTGGCCTGGTGAATTATGTGCGCTATCAAATGGACTTGGTGGCAGGTAAAGGGGTGGGCGGTAACGTGGTTTGACTCGCTGGATCTGAACGGAATTTGGGAGAGAAACATGAAACACGATGCATGCATTCAACAGTTGCAATTGACCATGGTGCGCTTGCCGGAAGCGGAGCTGCGCAAGATCCTGGATGAATACCGCGACTACATCCGCGATGCGGTGGCGGACCCACGCAATGAGGGCCGGCTGATCGCCGCATTGGCGGATTCGCGGCAGTTGGCGGTTGCGGCCTTTGCCCGGCGGCGTCTGCTGCGCGCCCAGTGCGCGCGCCTGGCTCGCCACGCGCTGGGTGGGATGGCCGCCGCCTGCGGCGTGGTGGCGATGTATTGGCTGTTTCTGCAATGATGGACAAGCGCCGCCGGTTCTGCCGGCGGCTTCGACACTAAAAAGAAGGAGATGCGTGATGAAGAGGGAAACGATGCTGGCGCTGGCGGGCCTGTTGTGGACCGGAGCGGCGCTGGCCGCCGAGGGGACGATAGACAAGCTGGTGATCAAGGGTGACGCGGCGGTGCTGAAGCTGAGCACGGATGCGCAGAAGCCCTACCGGCTGGACCTGAACAAGAGCGGCTGGGACGAGGGCAAGTGCAGCGCCCAGGCACGGCAGGAGGGCGGCGTGGTCACCATCACGGTCAAGCTCAATGACAAGCTGCTGGGTAAGAGTTGCCGCTTGGAAATCGCCGGTAATCTAAAGCCGGGCAAGCTGCTGGAAGTCAGCCTTAACGCGGTCAAGGGTTCGATCAACGGCGAATACAAGGCGGTCAGCGTGGACAGCCAGGCGCTGGAGTTGGAGCTGGCCGGCAAGGCCGGTAATCTGACTTTGGCCGGCAGCGCGATCAAGGCGCAGGCCAAGGGCGCTTACGACAAGCTGGTGTTGAAGGGGCAGGCGTTGAAACTGGGCTTTGAAGGTCGCAGCCGCGAACTCAGCCTGGACGGCCAGGCGGTGAAGGCGGAGTTGAAACTGACCGATCCCAAGCCCAGCGGCACCTTGGCGCTGGACGCGACCTCGGGCTCCTTGAAGCTGTCGCTGCCGAAATCCGCCAGCCTGCAATACGAGGTGCGCGGCACCGCGTCGGCGGTGGATAGCAAGTTGCCCAGCACCGCGGGCGCGCCGCTCAAACTGAACGCGCGCGGCCAGGCCTTGAAGGTGGAGGTGGTGGCCGACTGAGGCAGGCTGGGATCAAAGCGAAACGGAGCCCTGAGGCTCCGTTTTCACATGGCGCTAGCGGATGCTTAGTAAGCGCAGACGGTGAACAGCTCCAGGCCGCCATCGCGCACCAGCTTGCCGCCGCCTAGCTCCGGCAACTCAATGATGGCGGCCGCTTCCAACACATCGGCGCCCATGCGCTTGAGCAGCTTGTAGCCGGCCATCATGGTGCCGCCGGTGGCGACCAGATCGTCGATCAGGATCACGCGGTCGCCGGGCTTGCAGGCGTCGGTGTGCATTTCCACCGCGGCATTGCCGTATTCCAGCTCGTATTCCTCTTCCACCGTGGTGAAGGGCAGCTTGCCGCGCTTGCGGATCGGCACGAAACCGACGTTCAGCTCATAGGCCAGCACCGAGCCGATGATGAAGCCGCGCGCGTCCAGGCCCGCCACCAGGTCCACCTTCTCCATCATGTAGCGATGCACATAGATGTCGATCAGCATGCGGAAGGTTTTGGGGTTCTGCAGCAGCGGGGTGATGTCGCGGAACATCACGCCTTGTTGCGGCCAGTTGGGCACAGTGCGAATCCAGCCCTTCAGATAGCTGGAGTAGTCGAGATTGCTAAGGTTTTCCATGGCCTAATTGTACTTCGAAATGAAGAGAGTCGCGGCGCGGCCCGCAAGAAAAAGCCCGCCGCGCGGCGCGGCAGGCTTGGGGTCCGCATCAATTATTGATGTTTCAGTGGAAGAAAGCCAGCTTGAATACCCACAGCGCGGCAATGATCAGCACGGGCGGCTTGAGGTCGGCGAAGCGGCCGGCCAGGATCTTGATCACCGCGTAGCTGATGAAGCCGAAGGCGATGCCGTCGGCGATGGAGAAAGTGAACGGCATCGCCAGCGCGGTCATCACCGCCGGCGCGGACTCGGTCAGGTCGCTCCAGTCGATCTCGGCCAGGCCGCGCGCCATCAGCACCGCCACATAGCACAGCGCCGGAGCGGTGGCGTAGGCGGGCACGGTGGCGGCCAGCGGCGACAGCCACAACGAAGCCAGGAACAGCAAGGCCACTACCATGGCGGTCAGGCCGGTGCGGCCGCCGACGGCGGTGCCGGCGGCGGACTCCACATAGGCGGTGGTGGACGAAGTGCCCATCACCGCGCCGGCGGTGATGGCGACCGAGTCGGCCAGCAGCGCGCGCTTCAGGCGCGGCAGCTTGCCGTCCTTGTCCAGCAGGCCGGCGCGATGCGATACGCCGACGAGGGTGCCGGTGGTGTCGAACAGGTCAACGAAGAAGAAGACAAAGATCACGCCGATCAGGCCGGCTTGCAGCGCGCCGGCGATGTCCATCTGCATGAAGGTCGGCGCCATGCTGGGCACCGGCGCCACCACGCCCTTGAACGGAGACAGGCCCATGGCGATGGACAGCACCGTCACCACCAGGATGCCGATGATGATGGAGCCCGGCACCTTGCGGTATTCCAGCGCCACGATCAGGAAGAAACCCAGGATGGCCAGCAGGGTGGTGGGCTTGTGGATGTCGCCCAGGGTCAGATAGGTTTCCGGATGCGGCGCGATCACGCCGGCGTTCTTCAGCGCGATGATGGCTAGGAACATGCCGACGCCGGCTGAGATGGCGAATTTCAGCGACTGCGGGATCGCGTTGACGATGGCCTCGCGCACGCGGAACAGGCTGACCGCCAGGAACACGATGCCGGAGATGAAGACCGCGCCCAGCGCGGTTTCCCACGACAGCCCCATGCCCTTGACCACGCTGAAGGTGAAGTAGGCGTTCAGGCCCATGCCCGGCGCCAGCGCGATCGGGTAATTGGCCACCAGGCCCATGATGGCGGTGCCCAGCGCGGCCGCCAGACAGGTGGCGACGAAGACCGCGTTCAGGTCCATGCCGGTGCTGGACAGGATCAAGGGATTGACCAGGATGATGTAGGCCATGGTCAGGAAGGTGGTAAAGCCGGCGATGACTTCCGTCTTCACAGTGGTGCCGTTTTCTTTCAGCTTGAAGAAGCTGTCAAGGAATTGCATGGCGAAACGCGCTCCAGGGGCGATAGGGATAGAAAAAACGTGCCATTTTATTCAGCCTGAAGAGATTTACCTAAATCTTGACGTGAAAATAACTTGGCGATTAACAGCGGATGGCGGCTTGTGGTATTCTGGAGAATTACTCATTTGGCAGGAAAACACCTTCTCATGAGCCAGCCAACCGGTAATATCTTTATCGTGGTCGCTCCGTCCGGCGCGGGGAAAACCTCGCTGGTGGCGGCGCTGCTAGCCGCCGAGCCTACGGTGGAACTGTCCATTTCCTATAGCACGCGCCCGCCGCGCACGGGAGAGGTGGACGGCAAGCATTATCACTTCGTCGATCAGGCGGTCTTCAAGTCCATGATAGACCGTGGCGATTTCCTCGAGCACGCCGAAGTCTACGGCAACTACTATGGCACCAGCGCGCCGTGGATACGCAGCCGCCTGGACGTGGGGCAGGACATTCTGCTGGAGATAGACTGGCAGGGCGCCGAGCAGGTGCGCAAGACCTTCCCGGACGCGATCGGCATCTTCATCGCGCCGCCGTCGATCGAAGAGTTGGAGCGCCGTCTGCGCGGCCGCGCCACCGACAGCGAGGAAGTGATCCGTCGCCGGCTGGCTTCCGCCCGCGCCGAGATCGACAAGATCGCCGAGTACGACTACATCGTGGTCAATGACGATTTCGAACGTGCCCGGCTCGACTTGATCAGCATCGTGCGCGCCAACCGCCTGCGCAGCGCCATTCAGTGCCGCAAGCTGGCGACCATGCTGGCGCGCATGGGGCAGGGCGGCTGAAAGCCAGTTCGCCTCCGACCTGTGCCGCTGTTGGTGAGTCGGCTAAAATTTAGATATAGTGATCCCTCTGGGCGTTGCTGCGGCCGCGAGCATGGCGACCGACAACGCCCTTGGCAACTTGATTGGAAAGAAAACACATGGCCCGTATTACTGTTGACGATTGCCTGGACCGCATCCAGAACCGTTTCGACCTGACCCTGGCCGCAGCCTACCGCGCGCGCCAGGTTGCTTCCGGCGCCAGCCCCTTCGTTGAAGCCGGCCGCCACAAGCCCACCGTTGTCGCGCTGCGTGAAATCGCCGCCGGCCACGTCGGCAAGGAAGTTCTGAGCCGCGGCAAAGCCTGATAGCAAGTGGGTGGTGGGTTATGGCAACCGGCATTGAGGATGAAATCGACTACGACGCCCTGATCGACAGCGAAGCGCAAGCGTTCTTCGAGTCGGTCGCGCGTTATCTCAAGCCGGAAGACGTCCAGCTGTTGCGGCAGGCTTTCGAGGTCAGCCGCGCGGCCCATGAAGGGCAGACCCGCAAGAGCGGCGAGCCCTACATCACCCATCCGTTGGCGGTGGCCGGCATGCTGGCCGAGTGGCGGCTGGACGTGCAGGGTCTCGCCGCCGCCTTGCTGCACGATGTGCTGGAAGACACCGGCGTCACCAAGCCGACGCTGATCGAGAAGTTCGGCAAGATCATCGCCGATCTCGTCGACGGCTTGTCCAAGCTGGAGCGGCTGGAGTACCAGACCAAGGAAACCGCGCAAGCGGAAAGCTTCCGCAAGATGGTGCTGGCGATGGCGCGCGACATCCGCGTCATCATCGTCAAGCTGGCCGACCGGTTGCACAATATGCGCACGCTGGACTCCATGCGCGAGGACAAGCGCCGCCGCATCGCGCTGGAAACCCTGGAAATCTACGCGCCGATCGCCAACCGCATCGGCCTGAACAAGGTTTACCGCGAGCTGCAGGACCTGGCGTTCAAGCATCTGCATCCGCATCGCTATGGCGTGCTGTCCAAGGCGGTGCGCGCCGCGCGCGGCAACCGCCGCGAGGTGGTGACCAAGATTTTGCAATCGGTCAGCCAGAAGCTGGTGCAGAGCAATATCGAAGCCACCATCAAGGGGCGGGAAAAGAACCTCTACAGCATCTACAAGAAAATGCAGGAGAAACACCTGTCGTTTTCCGAGGTGCTGGACATCTATGGCTTCCGCGTCGTCGTCAACGACATTCCCGGCTGCTATCTGGCGCTGGGCGCGTTGCACAGCCTGTACAAGCCGATTCCCGGCAAATTCAAGGATTACATCGCCATTCCCAAGGGCAATGGCTACCAGAGCCTGCACACCACCTTGTTCGGCCCCTATGGCACGCCGGTGGAAATGCAGATCCGCACCCGCGAGATGAACAGCGTCGCCGAGGCCGGCGTCGCCTCGCACTGGATGTACAAGAGCGGCGACGGCGTCAATACCGCGCAGCAGCGCACCCACCAGTGGCTGCAGAAAATCCTGGACATGCAGGAGGAGAGCGACGATCCGGTCGAGTTCCTCGAGCACATCAAGATCGATCTATTCCCGGACGAGGTCTATGTGTTCACGCCCAAGGGCAAGATCATGGTGATGCCGCAAGGCGCCACTCCGGTGGACTTCGCCTACGCGGTGCATACCGATGTCGGCCACCGCTGCATCGCCGCCCGCGTCAACCACGCGCTGGTGCCGCTGCGCACCGTGCTGCGCAATGGCGACACCGTGGAAATCATCACCTCCACCCAGGCCAAGCCCAATCCGTCCTGGCTGACCTTCGTGCAAAGCGGTCGCGCCCGCTCCGGCATCCGCAATTATCTGAAGAGCCTGCAGCAGGAAGAGGCGGTGGGTCTGGGCGAGAAACTGCTGAAGCAGGCGATAGGCGCGCTGGCGGTGACGCCGCTGGCCTTGAGCGATGAGTTGTGGGTGGAGTATCTGGCCGCCTTCGGCGAGAAGCTGGCTTCGCACAAGGAAGTGCTGGCCGACATCGGCGCCGGCAAGCTGATGCCCATCGTGGTGGCGCGACGCTTGCTGGAACTGGCCGGCGAACGCTTGGGCGAGGAAGTGAAAGTGGGGCCGGTGACCATACGCGGCAACGAGGGCGGCATGGTGCAGCTGTCGCCGTGTTGCAATCCGCTGCCGGGCGACGACATCCTCGGGGTGATCACCAAGGGCCAGGGTCTGGTCATCCACCGCAAGGGCTGCCCGAACGCGCGGCGCGCCGATCACGACAAGCTGCTGGACGTCAACTGGGAAGCGCAGCGCGACCGCATGTTCGGCGTCACCGTCGGCGTGTTGTCCCGCAACGAGCGCGGCGCGCTGGCCGATATCGCCACCGCGATCTCCCAGGCCTCGGCCAATATCGAAAGCGCGGACACTCAGGACAGCAGCCGCGATGGCGACGGCTTGTTCAATATCCACTTCCGCTTGCAAGTGGAAGGCGTCGAACATCTGGAGCGGGTGCTGGGCGCGATCAGGCTGCTGCCGGTGGTGCAGCGCGTGCAACGGAGATAATACATGCTGACACTCAGGATCAACGGCGAGAGCCGGCAGTTGGACGCGGTGGCCTGCGTGGCCGACCTAGTGGTGGCGCTGGGTCTGAGCGGCAAGCGCGTGGCGCTGGAAAAGAATGGCGAGATCGTGCCGCGCAGCCAATACCCGAAGGTGGGGCTGGCGGACGGCGACGAGCTCGAAATCGTAGTGGCCGTCGGCGGAGGCTGAGCGGCAAGCTGACAGAGGTGCAGAAGTGGCGGATCAACTGATCATCGCAGGCAAGGCCTATAATTCGCGTTTGCTGGTGGGTACCGGCAAATACCGGGATTTCGAGGAAACCGCGCAAGCGCTGGATGCGTCCGGCACCGAAATCGTCACCGTCGCGATTCGCCGGGTCAACCTGGGGCAGAATGCCGGTGAGCCCAATTTGCTGGACTTTTTGCCGAAAAACCGGTATAACCTTCTCCCCAATACGGCGGGATGCTATTCCGCCGATGACGCCATTCGTACTTTGCGTCTGGCCAGAGAGCTTCTGGATGACCATCGTTTGGTCAAGCTGGAAGTGCTTGGCGACCCGAATACCTTGTTCCCCAACGTCAGGGAAACGCTGAAGGCCGCCGAAGTGCTGGTCGCCGAAGGCTTCGACGTGATGGTGTATACCTCGGATGATCCCATCATCGCCCGCGAGCTGGAGCAAATGGGCTGCTGCGCCATCATGCCGCTGGCTAGCCTGATCGGTTCCGGCATGGGGATTTTGAATCCGTGGAATTTGAAGTTGATTATCGAGCAGTCCAAGGTTCCCGTGCTGGTTGACGCTGGCGTTGGCACCGCGTCCGACGCGGCGATCGCCATGGAATTGGGCTGCGATGGCGTGCTGATGAACACCGCGATTGCCGCCGCGCAACAACCGGTGTTGATGGCGCATGCCATGAAACAGGCTGTAGAAGCAGGTCGCTCGGCATATCTTGCCGGCCGGATGCCGAAACGTTTTTATAGTGCAGTACCTAGTTCTCCTAGTGAGGGGGTGATTTCTTCCGCCAAGCCGTGATGCGTAAAGTGCCACAGATTACTTGGTCGGAACGCTTCAGACTTTTCCAAACCGCGTAACGTTGTTAAAATGCTGTTTTTTATAGCTCCAGTCACGTCTGGACGCTAGGAACTAAGGATACTTGATTCAATGCCGAACATTCGTGTTAAAGAGAACGAGCCGTTTGAAGTTGCAATGCGCCGCTTCAAGCGCGCAGTGGAAAAAACCGGTCTGCTGACCGAACTGCGCGCCCGCGAGTTCTACGAAAAACCGACTGCCGAGCGCAAGCGCAAGCACGCTGCCGCGGTTAAGCGCCACTACAAGCGCATCCGCAGCCAGATGCTGCCGCCGAAACTCTACTAAGAGTTCCTCCGGTCAGTAAGCAGGACCGCAGGCCTAGCCTGCGGTTTTGCCATTTGTAGTTCCCCGTTTGCAGACTCTGACGGCATGGGTTTTGGATCAGCCCAAAATCAATGTCATCAGGGTTTGACTCTCTATTCTGTGCGCACTTGCCGCCCGCGGCGGGTGGCGGTCTTCTCCGGAAAGCTAGCAATGAGCCTCAAACAGCGAATCAGCGATGACATGAAATCTGCGATGAAAGCGCGGGAAAGCGACAAATTGGCGGCCATCCGCCTGTTGCTGGCCGCCATCAAGCAGAAGGAAGTGGACGAGCGGGTGGAGCTGGATGATGCCGGCATCGTCGCCGTCATCGACAAGATGCTCAAGCAGCGCCGGGATTCGGTCAGCCAATACGAAGCGGCTCAGCGCCAGGATCTGGCGGACAAGGAAAAATTCGAGATGGACGTGCTGATGGCCTATATGCCGCAGCAATTGTCCGCCGAGGAGATCGACGCGCTGGTGGCCAAGGCCATCGCCGACAGCGGCGCCGCCGGCATGCAGGACATGGGCAAGGTGATGGGCCTGTTGCGGCCGCAACTGGCCGGCCGCGCAGACATGGCGCTGGTATCCGCCCGAATCAAGGCCAAGCTGGCCGCCTGAGCCGGATTCGGGCCGCGCAGGCGGCCCGCCTTGGTGACGTTTTTTGATTCCTCAGGATTTCGTTGATCAGTTGTTGTCCCGCGTCGATATCGTCGACGTGGTGGATCGTTACGTCCCCTTGAAGAAGGGCGGTCAGAACTATCTGGCCTGCTGCCCTTTCCACAAGGAAAAGTCGCCGTCGTTCACGGTGAGCCAGTCCAAACAGTTCTATCACTGCTTTGGCTGCGGCGCGCATGGCTCGGCCATCGGCTTCGTGATGGAATACCAGGGGCTGGGTTTTGTCGATGCCGTCAAGCTGCTGGCCGAAGGCGTCGGCATGCAAGTGCCGGACAGCCGCGCCCACGCCAACCCGGAAGCCAGCCGCGCCGCGCGTGAACGCAAGCTGTCGCTTGAGCAGATGATGCAGATGGCAGCAGGCTACTACAAGCAGCAGCTGAAATCCGCTCCCAACGCCATTTCCTATCTGAAAGGGCGGGGTTTGAGTGGAGAAGTGGCCGCCCGTTTCGGGCTGGGCTACGCGCCGGATGGCTGGCAGAGCCTGGAAGCGGTATTCCCCGACTATCAGGACGACAAGCTGATCGATACCGGCCTGGTCATCGTCAATGAGGAAAAGGGTCAGCGCTACGACCGTTTCCGCGATCGGGTGATGTTCCCGATCCGCAACCAGCGCGGCGCCATCATCGGTTTTGGCGGCCGAGTGATGGGCAAGGGCGAACCGAAATACCTGAACTCGCCGGAGACGCCGCTGTTCGAGAAGGGCCGCGAGTTGTACGGCCTGTACGAAGCACGCCAGGCGATACGGGATAAAAACCGCGTATTGGTGGTCGAAGGCTATATGGACGTGGTGGCGCTGGCGCAATTCGGCGTCGCTTACGCGGTCGCCACGCTGGGGACCGCCACCACCGGCGAGCACGCGCGCAAGCTGATGCGCCATGCGGACCAAGTCTATTTCTGCTTCGACGGCGACAAGGCCGGACAGAAGGCGGCGTGGCGGGCGCTGGAAAACAGCCTGCCGCAATTGCAGGACGGCAAGGCCTTGAATTTCCTGTTCCTGCCGCAGGAACACGATCCGGACAGCTATATCCGCGAGTTTGGCGCGGAAGCGTTCGAAAAAGTACTGGAAGAACAGAGTCTGCCTCTGTCCGTTTACTTCACCCGCGAGCTGTGCCGCGAGGTGAACCTGACCACGCCGGAGGGCAAGGCCGACCTGATTCGCCAGGCCGCCCCCCTACTGGCACAGATTGCCGCTCCGGCCCTCGGCTTCATCATCAAGAAAAGACTGGCGGAACTCGCCGGTGTGGATGTCGACGAATTCGACATGTTGACGACGGGCCAGAAGAAACCGGAGCGCAAGGGCAAGCGGGAATACCGTTTGCCGGAGGCATCGCATCGTCCGCCCCAGGCATCCATTGTGACGCGGCTGATCAAATGGCTGCTGCTGAACCCGGCCTGGGCCGGCGATGTGCGTTTGCCGGACAGCATGGCACTGTCCGATGAGCTTGCTTGTTTTGCCATGTTGGCCGAATGCGTGCAAGGGCACGACCAGCCGCCGAATACGGCGCAATTGATGGAAAGCCTGCGTGGCACTCCATATGAAGGGCTGGTGGATAGTGTTCTGCAGCAGGCCATGCAGGATCCGGACGAGTTTGCCGATCCCAGCGAGGAAGACCGACAGCAATTTCAGGACGGCGCGGCCAAGCTCCTGAAAATGATGCGTCAAACTCAGGTGGAGCGGCTAAAACAAAAAGACCGGAACGAAGGCCTGACTCCGGAAGAAGTCAGATTGTTAGGGGAATTGCTGCGGGATTTGCTGGCGCCGAATGTTTGACGACGTCGCCTTACCGCGGCAGACCGCTTGGCGGCCGGGCATGCCCGGCGCGCCGACAAGCGATGCAGCGGCTTTTTGAAAGCGCCCCGCAGGGCTACACAAACAGCATTGCTTGCTTGTGTTATTATCAACTGTTTTTTTCGGCTTATTTCAAGCAGGAAGCGAAATGGCGGCCTCTCCCGAAAATCAAAAAGATGTGCAGGAAAACGAAACCGAAGTGATGAGCCTGGAAGAGCAGCGTAAACGCCTGCGCCAGCTGATCGCCTTGGGCAAGGAGCGTGGGTATCTGACCTACGCGGAAATCAACGACCACCTGCCGGAAGATGTGTCCGACGCAGAGCAGATCGAAAACATCGTCACGATGATTGCCGGTCTGGGCATCCAGGTTTACGACGAAGCGCCGGATGCCGACACGCTGCTGATGTCCGACTCCACCCCGCCGGTGGCCGACGAAGACGCCGTGGAAGAAGCCGAAGCGGCGCTGTCCTCGGTGGATTCCGAGTTCGGCCGCACCACGGACCCGGTGCGCATGTATATGCGCGAGATGGGTTCGGTGGAACTGCTGACCCGCGAAGGCGAGATCGAAATCGCCAAGCGCATCGAAGATGGCCTGAAATACATGATTCAGGCGATCTCGGCTTGTCCGGGCACCATCGCCGAAGTGCTGGAGCTGGTGGAACGCGTCAGCCGCGACGAGGTGCGCGTCGACGAGGTCGTCGACGGCTTCATCGACCTGAACGCGCCTACCGAAGCGGACGCGGCCTATGCCGAGCCGGTGGACGAGGATGAGCTGCTCGACGCCGAGGAAGAGGAAGAAGAGGAAGGCGAAGAGGAAGACGGCGAAGCCGGCGATGCTTCCGGCGTCAATCTGGAAGAACTGAAGCAGCAAGCGCTGGAACACTTCACCGGCGTGCGCATGCTGTTCGACAAGATGGTCAAGGTGCTGTCCAGCAAGGGTGCCCAGAGCAAGGAATACCTGGAGCTGCAGGACGCGATCACCACCGAGTTCATGCTGGTGCGCTTCTCCACCCGTCAGGTGGAAAGCCTGTGCGACTCGCTGCGCAGCCGCGTCAATGAAATCCGCACCTACGAACGCGACATTCAGGACATCTGCGTCAGCCGCGTGCGCATGGAGCGTGCCCACTTCATCAAGGTGTTCCCGGGCAACGAGACCAATACGGATTGGGTCGAAACCGAAATCAATTCGGGCAAGGCCTGGGCCGAGGCGTTGACTCGCTTCAAGTACGCGATCATTGAAAAGCAGACCAAGCTGTCTGAACTGCAGGACCGCGCGATGCTGCCGATCAAGGCGCTGAAGGAAATCAACCGCCAGATGTCGGCGGGCGAATCCAAGGCGCGCCGCGCCAAGAAAGAGATGATCGAGGCCAACCTGCGCCTGGTGATCTCGATTGCCAAGAAGTACACCAACCGCGGCCTGCAATTCCTCGATCTGATCCAGGAAGGCAATATCGGCCTGATGAAGGCGGTGGACAAGTTCGAATATCGTCGCGGCTACAAGTTCTCGACCTATGCCACCTGGTGGATTCGCCAGGCGATCACCCGCTCCATCGCGGACCAGGCGCGCACCATCCGCATTCCGGTGCACATGATCGAGACCATCAACAAGATGAACCGCATCAGCCGTCAGATTCTGCAGGAAACCGGCCACGAGCCGGATCCGGCCGAGCTGGCGGAAAAGATGGAAATGCCGGAAGAGAAGATTCGCAAGATCATGAAGATTTCCAAGGAGCCTATCTCCATGGAAACGCCGATCGGCGATGACGACGATTCCCATCTGGGCGACTTCATCGAAGACCAGAACAACCTGGCGCCGTCCGATGCTGCGATGTATTCCAGCCTGAAGGACGCCACCAAGGAAGTGCTGGACACGTTGACGCCGCGCGAAGCCAAGGTGCTGCGCATGCGTTTCGGCATCGACATGAACACCGACCATACGCTGGAAGAGGTGGGCAAGCAGTTCGATGTGACGCGTGAGCGTATTCGTCAGATCGAAGCCAAGGCATTGCGCAAGCTGCGTCATCCCACCCGTTCGGAGCGCTTGCGCAGCTTCCTGGACAATGAGCCGGGCGGCCAGTGATCTGATTGCGACACCGGTCTAGGCTAATGGTCTGAGCGGTATGAAAACCCCAAGCTGTCGGTATTCGGCGCTTGGGGTTTTGCTTTTGGGCTGTTATAATGCGCTGCTCTGGGCCTCTAGCTCATGCCTGGTTAGAGCAGCGGACTCATAATCCGTTGGTGCGGGGTTCGACTCCCCGGGGGCCCACCAGGATTCCCGCAAATCGTGCGGCGGCGCATGCCGCATGTAAAACAAAAAGCCGACGAATCGTCGGCTTTTTGTTTTTCGGAACCGTGCCGCAGCCGCGACTCCGCGTTTGCTTCGCCATCGAACAGCCCATCTCACTGAATTGATCTTCGCCTATTGATCTCCATGCCAAATGGACGTAGCTTTTAGCTATTCCCACGCCATACCGATGGCGAAAATCAATATACATGTAATTTTTAAGTTATCATCTAGCGTTTTGCGCATCGTCGCGCATTAGCATGTGGAAGAGACCGAATGCCCCGGAAGGAAAAAAAGGTGGCAAGCAGCAACGCCACATTGGCCGAAAAAGTGTTTCTGGAGTTGCGGCGCGATATTCTGCTGGGCGTGTATCGCCCGTCGCAGAAGCTATTGCTGCATGAACTCAAGACGCGTTACGACGCCGGCGGCTCGCCGATCAGGGAGGCGCTGCTGCGTTTGAGCTGGTCCAAATACGTGGTGATGGAGCCGCAGCGCGGTTTCTGGGTGGCGCCCATTTCCCGGCATGAGCTGCACGACATTCTGCTGGTGCGGCGGGCGCTGGCCGAAGAGGCGGTGAGGCGCTCGCTGGAGCAGGGTGACGAGGCCTGGGAACTGGAGGTGCTGGCCAGCTACCACCGTTTGAGCCGCATTGATCTGAACGACCCGGATGTGGATCTGCAGGCCTGGGCCGACCGCCACATGGCGTTTCACCTCGCCATCATCAGCGGCAGCCATTCATCGGTGATCCTGGATTTGATGGAGTCTTTGTACAACCGCCTGGAGCGCTACCGCCATATCTGGTTCGATCCGGCGCTGCCGGCTTCCAAGCGCTACAGCGACGAAGGCGAGCACACCGCCATCATGCAGGCGGTGCTGGCCAGGGATGCCGATTTGACGCTGCAATTGCTGGATCAGCACTATTCCCATGTGATGCGCGTGGTGGAAGGGCTGAGCGCGGAGACTTTCCCTTCCGGCTGATGCCGCGTCTCCCTATCTATTCAAACGCTAGCCGCGATCCGGCCGCCGGGCGGCGGCCGGATGCCATTCCAGCCTGGAGCCCGCGGCAGCGGATTTCAGGCTGGCTCGCTTACTCCCAAATCAACAGGCAATACTGCTTTTTACCGCGTCGCAACAGCGTATAGCGCTGATGGCGACGTTCGGCTTGTCCAAGGCTGGCTTCCAGCGCATCCACCTTGGCGCCGTTGACGCTGACCGCGCCGCTTTGCAGCAGGGTGCGGGCTTCGCTTTTGGACGCGGCCAGGCCGCTGGCCGCCAGCGCGTCGATCAGCGAGGTGGGCTGCAGCGGCAAGACCAGCCGCGGCACGCCGTCCTGGGCCAACTGGGCGAAGTCCTCGGCGCGGAGCTGTTCGACATCGTTGTCGAACAGGCTGAGCGTGATTCTCTGGGCGGCGGCCAGCGCGGCCTGGCCATGCACCAGCTCGGTCACCTGCTCGGCCAGGATGCGTTGTGCTCGCGGCTTGCCGCCGGAGGCGCGGTCTTCGGCCTCGATCACTTCGATTTCCTCGTTGGACAGGAAGGTGAAGTAACGCAGGAAGCGGTAGACGTCGGCGTCGGCCGCGCCCAGCCAGAACTGGTAGAAGGCGTAGGGCGAACATTTGCTCGGGTCCAGCCAGACCGCGTTGCCTTCGCTCTTGCCAAACTTGGTGCCGTCGCTATTGGTGATCAGCGGCATGGTCAGGCCGAATGCCTGCTGCTGGCTCACCCGTCTGACCAGGTCGATGCCGGCGGTGATATTGCCCCATTGATCGGAGCCGCCGATCTGCAGCTTGCAGCCGAAACGACGGTTCAATTCCACGAAGTCATGCCCTTGCAGCAAGCTGTAGGCGAACTCGGTGAAAGAGATGCCCATGTCGTCGCGGTTGATTCGCTGTTGCACCGATTCTTTCTTGATCATGGCGTTGACCGAGAAGTGCTTGCCGACGTCACGCAGGAAATCCAACACGTTCATGGCGGCGAACCAGTCGTGGTTATTCGCCATGCATGCGGCGTTGTCGCCTTCGAAGCTGAGGAAAGGCTCAACCTGGCGGCGGATTTTTTCCACCCAGCCGGCCACGACATCGGCGGTGTTGAGCTTGCGCTCGCTGGCCTTGAAGCTTGGGTCGCCTATCATGCCGGTGGCGCCGCCGACCAGGGCGATCGGACGGTGGCCGGCCATCTGGAAGCGCTTGAGCAGCAACAGCGGCACCAGGTGCCCAAGGTGCAGGCTGTCGGCCGTGGGATCGAAACCGCAGTACAGGGTGACCTTTTCCCGGGACAGCAGCGCGTCGAGCGCCGCCGCGTCGGTGACTTGCGAGATCAGGCCGCGTTGCTGCAGATCCCGGATCAGGGTCGATTGCTTCATATCGTTGTACCTCCATGATTGCGATGCGCGGCGTTTACGGCCGCGCATCCGGACGACGGCGCGGACGCGCCGTCAGAACACGGGCAGCAGCCCCTGCATCACCAAGAGCTGGAACAGAATGATGGCGATGCCGGCGCCGCCTATCGCCCAGTGCAGGGTGCCGCCGCCGCTGACTTGATAGCTGGGCTGGTAATCTTCCTGGCGGCGCAGCTTGATCAGCGCCAGCGCCGGGAACAGGATGGCCAGGATCACCAGGAAGATGGCCGCGGCGCCCAGCGCGGCGACGAAGCCGCTGGGAAAGAACAGCGCGAATCCCAGTGGCGGCAGATAGGTGATCAGCGCGGTCTGCAGGCGCTGGCGGGTGTCGTCGCTGCGTTTCAGCGTGCTGGCCATGGCGTCGAACAGGCCGAGCGATACGCAAAGATAGGACGTGAACAGCGCGATGGACGAGAAGGCGGACAGCAGTGAGGGGACCTGCGGCGTGGGCACCAGCGCGTGGAACTCGTCCAAGAACATGCCCACCGAGCCGTTATGCGAGGAAATGGCCTGGAAGCTGTGGCTGCCGTAGCGCGGCAGCGCGCCCAGGGTGTTGAACACCCACAGCAGATAGATGCCCATCGGGATCAGGCTGCCGGCGATGAACACATTGCGTAGCGTGCGCGGCTGGTCGCGGCCCAGGTATTTGACCATGCTGGGCACGCTGCCGTGGAAGCCGAAGGCGGTCAGAAACATCGGGATGGCGGCCAGCATGTATTTGGCCGAGTCCGAGCTTTCCGACAGATTGCCGGTATCGACATAGGGCTGGATCACCGTGCTGAGCGCGAGGAAGATCAGGACATTGAGGCTGAACAGCAGCCGGTTGACCTTGTCCACCGCATTGGTGCTGACGAAGACGATGCCGCCTATCAGCAGGGTGAAGGCCAGCGATACCAGAGCCGGGGACAGCGACAGGCCCAGGTACTGGTGCAGATTGGATTTATAGGTGGAGCCGCCGCCGGAAATGTAGGCGGAGGAGAGCGCGTAGAGCAGCAGCAGCAGGCTGGCGTTGATCAGATAGCTGCCCTTGGTGTCGAACAGCGCCTTGGCGATGGCGTCGAAACCGTAGCCTTCGGGGAAGGACAGACAGACCTCGAGCAGCATCAGCCCGGTATAGGTCATCAACATCCAGATCAGAAACAGGGTCAGGCAGGCATAGCCGAAACCCATGCCGGCGGAAACCAGCGGCAGCGCCAGCATGCCGGCGCCCAGCATGGTGCCGGAAATCAGCAAGGTGGCGCCTATGGCCTTGAAATTGACTTGCATGGGGAATCCTCAACCATCCTTGATGAAGAGAAGGATGCGTTCGTAAAAGCCGGACAAACTCATAGTCAGCGTTGGGTCTGGTAATGAAAAAAAGCTCCCGGCCAGGCCGGGAGCGCTTGTATCAGGCGGCGATGCGCGCATCGGCCTTGCCGTCGAGATCGACGATCTGGGCCAGCTTGGCGGCGAAGACGCTTTGCAACTGTTCCCAGTAGGCGTCGAAGTCTTCGGCCTTGCGCAGGAAGTGGGTCATCACCGCGGCGCGCAGGATGTAGACGCTTTCCACCTTGTCCCATTCGGCGCGGCTGAAGCCGCGGCTGGCCACGTAGTGCCACGGGGTGTCGCCGTACTCTTCCACCGACAGCGAAGTCGAGGAGGTCAGGAAGTCGTTGGTGTAGGTGCGGCCGGAAGCGTAGGAGCAGATTTCGTACATCTTCTTGTTCAAGCGGTTGTGGTCTTCCAGGCTGTCGTTGCCGATTTCCTTGAAGGTGAAGTTCACCATGTGGAAGTCTGGATGCATGATGGGGCGCACTTCAAACTGGCGGCGGCCCACGGTCAGCGGCTTGGCCGTGGCCAGGCGCTGGGCGAACCAGTCGGCGGTCACGATGCCGCGAGCGATCACCTTGCCGTAGCCGCCGATGTTCAGCGGCACCAGGCGATGGGCGGCCCATACCGCGGCGGCGGTGGCGCCGGCCTTGGAGCCTTCCATGATGGAGGAGCCCAGCACCACCTTGGTGTCGGCGCCGGCGTCCTCGTCCACTTCTTCGAACACATAGGCGGCGTGGTAGGAGATCAGGTCGACGATGCGCTTATCCTTCATGCACACGGCGCCGGCCGCGTACTGGATGTAGCCCACCTTGTGCGGGTCCACGGTGATGGAGTCGGCCTCGGCCATTGCCTTGAAGCCTTCATAGACTTCGCGCTTGGGCCAGGTCACGCCGGCCGGGATGATGTCCTCGGCGCGGTAGCGCGCCACCAGCGCGTCGTAGTCCATGAACTGATTGTTTTCGTCGAGGAACATCGCGCGGACATAGCCGCCGTAGGCCGCGTCCACATGCACGTAGAAGGAGGCGCCGTATTTCTGCTCGCACTCGGCGCGCAGCTTGATCACCTCGTCGACATGGTCGATGGAGCCTTCCTCGGTGGTGCCCACCACGGACACCATGGCCAGGATGGGGTGGCCTTCCTCGATCAGGCGGAAGGTGATTTCGCGCATCTTGGCCACGTCGGTGCGGTAGTTCTCGTCCACCGGCAGCGGCACGATGTGTTCCTGGCCGATGCCCAGCACGTCCATCGCCTTCATCCACGAGTAATGCTTGGACTGCGGCACCAGGATCTTGCCCAGCGAGCCTTGCTTGATGCCGACGCCGCGGCAGGACAGCGCGCGCACTTCTTCGAACAGACCACGCTTTTTCAATTCGTCGGTCAGGTCCAGTACCGCGCTGGGGGACAGGTTCAGCAGTTCGCGTTCGCTCTTGCCGGCCACCAGGTCGCGCGCTTTTTCATGCTGGGCGATGGCCAGCGGAATGGTCTTCAGATTGCGCGCCACCCACATGCCTTCATAGTTGGCCACGGTGCCGCCGGAGGTGATGTGGCCCCAGCCGCGCTTGGGGTCGTAGCCGAACATCCGGCACAGATCGAGGCCGGCTTCCACTTCCAGCTCGGTGGTGGTGGGCGAGGCTTCGTGCGCGCAGTTGTTCGGGTTGTACATCATGGTCATCACGTAGGCCAGGTTCGACACCATCAGCGTGTCGGCATTCATGTGGCCCAGATAGCGCGGGGAGAACCAGGGCACCGAGGTGTTCTTCAGCTTGGAAGACAGCTGGCGCAGGATGCCTTCGGTGCGGTACAGGGTTTGGCGAAAGTCGGTGGCGTGCTGCTCCACCGGTGTCACCAGCGCCGGGTCTTCCGGGTGGAAGTCGGCGCGCCAGTGCAGGTGCTCGGAGACGGCGTATTCCATCATTTCCTTGAAGAACACGCGGTTTTCGGATTTGGGGCCGATGAACAGAGCATCGACGTTGAGCGAGGAAGAATTCTGGCTGGTCATGTCGGATTTACCTTGTAATTTGATAGTGAGGCTGAAGCAGCGGGTTCATTTGCCTTCGGCGGGACGCGCCTTGCTGGCGGGCGAGGTACGCGGCGCGACGCCGGCGGAGCGGGCGTGCTTGGCCTTTTGGCCATAGGCGTAAACCAGGAAGGGGATCACCACCATGACGGCGAGGCCGATGAGCTGGAACTGCAGGTATTCATGGGCGGAGCCATGGAAGCTGCCGGGCGGGATGAAGCCCAGGTAGCCGGCCAGCAGCGAGATGGCGAGGCCGAGCCCGGAGCAGATCCACATGCCGAGCTTGCCGCCGGGAACGCGGAAGCTGCGTTCCACGTCCGGGCGCTTGTAGCGCAGATAGATGGCGGCGGAGAACATGAACAGGTAAGCCACCAGGTAGACGAGCCCGGTCAGGCCCATCAACATGAAGTAGAAGTTATCCACATTGGGCATCACGGTGATCAGCACGCCGACGATGGTGATGGCCACCGCCTGGATCAGCACCAGGGTCACCGGCACGCCGTGACGATTGGTCTTTTGCAGGAATTCCGGCAGCGCGCCGGAGTCGGCGGTGGCTTGCAGGCCGCGCACCGGGCCCAGCACCCAGGAGTTCACTTGGCCAACCAGGCCCAGACCGATGCACAAGCCCATGACCGGAGCGAGCCAGCCCATGCCCCATTGATTGAAATAGAGCTCGAACGCCTGCATCAGGCCGGCGGTCATCGAGATCTTTTCTTTGGGAATGGCGACGAAGATGGCGGCGGAACCGATCACCGACAGCAGCACCATGATCACCGACACCAGGATGATGGCGATCGGGTAATTGCGGCGGGCATCCTTGATGGAGGAGACGTTGGACGCGGACACTTCCATGCCCATCACCACGAAGATGAAGCCGATGAACAAGCCCAGGGTGCCGCTGTCGCTAAAGCTAGGCACCAGGTTGTTCCAGCTCCAGGACACATCGGTCATGATCGGGTGGCCGCCGGCCAGATAGGCGATGCCGCAGCCGATCAGCACCACGCCGGGCATGAATACGCCCAGGCTCACGCAGATGGTGGACACCCAGCCTAGGGTTTTCACGCCGCGCATGTTCACCAGGGTGCAAGCCCACCAGATGCCCAGGATCATCGCCAGCATGTAGAGCTTGTTGCTGGCCAGGGCCGGGTTGAACACATAGGCGAAAGTGGCGGCGATGATCATGATGATGGAGGTCATGCCGAACACCATCTGTATCCACTGCATCCACACCGCGACAAAGCCCATGCGCTCGCCGAAGGCCTCGCGCACCCAGATGAACAGGCCGCCGTCCTGCGGCCAGGCGGTGGCGAGCTCGGCCGACACCAGCGCGGTGGGAACCAGGAACAGCAAGGCGGCTGCCAGTGTTAGAAAAATCGTCATCATCCCCGGCTGCGCGGTCATCGGCAGCGTGCGGACGCTGACGACTACGGCGGCGGTGATCATGACGAAGGCGAAGACGCTGATCTTGGGAGGCGTCTTATCTACGGTCGTCATTTTTGATCTCCATCGAATAAAACAATAAAAACGTTCAAACTAAAAATTTCGAAAATCTTAGTAATTTCGCCTTTGTGTCCACTTGATGAAAGTCAACATTAGGAAAATGCAATAAAAGATAATTCGTATGGGATATTTGAAAAGACAGGGGAAAACCTTGTCTGGCAAGGGTTTCCCTAAGTTGGAGCCTTATGCTCGCGGATCAGGCCATGGAGGGGGTTTGACAGGACTTCGCGCGATGCGCAGTGAGATGGGGAAGAGAGAACGCGCCGGGAGACCGGCAGGAAAGACAAAGCAAGCGCGGCGCCGAAGAGACGGCGCCGCGGAAGAGGGCTGGCTTTTTAGCGCTTGCTCAAAGTCTCGGGCAAGAGCGAAACAAGGCGTTGCGGCTGAAAAACGTGTTCCGAGTCATGATGCGCGGTGGACTCGAAACAGGTTTTACAGCGCCTGGGAAGGGTTCATGCCTTTGGGCAGCAGCATCCACAGATTGCCTTGCTGCTTCATCCTGCCCGCGTACATGCCGGCCTCGGTGCCGTAGCCCCAGAAGAAATCAGCGCGCACGGCGCCCTTGATCGCGCTGCCGGTATCCTGGGCGTGAACCAGCCGCGCCAGCGGCTGGCTCGAGTGCGGCCAGGTGGTGACGAGATAGACCGGCGCGCCCAGAGGGATGTAGCGCGGATCGACCGCGATGCTGTAGCCGCCGGTCAGCGGCACGCCCAAGGCGCCCACCGGACCGCCGTTGTCTCCGGGCAAGGTCTTGAAGAACACATAGCTGGGGTTGACCGCGAACAGTTCCTGCTGGCGCTGCGGGTTGCGCGCCAGCCAGTCCTTGATGCCCTGCATCGATGCATTGCTCATGGTCAGTTCGCCCTTGTCCACCAGCCACTTGCCTATCGATTGATAGCCATAGCCGTTCTGTTCGGCGTAGCCGATGTGGACGAAGCTGCCGTCATCCAGCTGGATGCGACCGGAACCTTGCACTTGCAGGAAGAACAACTCCACCGGGTCTTCAACCCAGGCGAGAATGGGCGCATTGGCCACACCCTTGCCCTGATTGATTTCGGCGCGAGTGTAGTATGGCAGCAGACGCTTGCCGTCCAGCCGGCCTTTCAAGCGCGTGCCGCGCGCGTCGGCGGGAAAGTCGGCGGGGCGGACTTCAATATCGCCGGTCGGGCTCAGCGTCAGCCGGTTGGGGCCGCTGCGACGAGCCATCAGGCTGGACTTGCCGCGCGCCGCCTGCGGCACGTCCACGCTGTAAAAGTCCGCCGGAATGCCATAGACCGGCCAGGGCGTGCGCGCGCTGCGCATGCGGCTGCCGCTGAGCAGCGGCTCGTAATAACCGGTGATCAGCCCGCTATCGCGGCTGCCGTCATTGACTTTCCAGGCGGCAAAGCGGTTTTCGAAAAACTGGCGCACGGCCGGGGCGTTCTCATTGGAAATGCCATCGGCCTGGCGACAGACATCCGCCCAGCCGGGTTTTTTGGCGATGGCCTTGCAGCTTTGTTTCAAGGCGGCCAGCGTATCGCCCAGCTCCTGCTGGCCCCAGGCCGGCAGCGCGTTTGGTGTTCCGGTGTCCCGCGGCCCACCGCCGGGCTTGCCGGGAGGGCTGGAGGTGGAACAGGCGGCGAGGCCGATGACGAGCAGCAACAACAACCATTTTCTTAACATGCGGACGATTCTCTGAAACGGGACTGGACAACGGGGTGATTGCGAACCGGCTTGATTCTACGCTGCGCCAAGCATGACGGGGGATTGCGTGCGTCAGCAATTGTTGCGTCGCCGCCAATGACGCGGCCATTGCGCTACGTTGTCATGGACCGGCAACAAAATTGAAAAGTTTCCTCGCTAGTATGCGGTAAAACTTTTGCGCTGGAGCCCGAGGCTTGAGCGCTTGCAGGCCATATCACTGGAGAGACTGATGAAACGTTTTTGCATTCGCGCGCTGCTGTTGAGTTCCCTGTTGTCCGTTGCCGCCCTGGCCCATGCCGAACAGACCCCGCCGACCGATGAAGAACTGGCCGCCAGCGTGCAGCAGGCGCTGAACAGCGATGCCGAACTGCAGACGCTGGGGCTGAAAGTGAGCAGCAAGAAGAGCGAAGTGACGATAGAAGGCGGCATGACCGACGATCAGCAGATGTTCAAGGCCGGTCAGATCGCCGAGAAAGTGCCGGGCGTCAAATTCGTCATCAACAATATGGTGCCGAAGAACTGAGCTAGCGGGTCTTCCTGCCGGCTGGGCGGGCCAGCACAACGCGACAGGGCGCTTTGGCGCCCTGTCGTCATTTCCACCGCCATGTGGTGATCAGGCGGGAACACGAGACGAATATCCGCCGTGCTAGCGTTGGATCTATACGCTGAATTTAAGATTAATCCGATTGTGGCGGCGTCTCATATTCAGAAAAATGTCAGGTGCTGTCGGCCGACAGCCTTGAATCCCCTGTTTGAGGCGGGGGCCGCTTTTGCTGGCGGCATATGGGCGCCGGAATGGGGCTGTGGCCGGATCATGGTTTTTAAATTAGCGGTTTGGCGCGGATGCCGTCCAACTGCAAAGCACCGGGCACAGACTCATGGCATACGCACCCCTACTTGGCAGGACCTTCTCTCACCGCATGCAGCAACAGCCGGCGGAGCAAGTGGACAAACTGATTTCCAGACTGGAGGGCTCGGAAGAGGCCAAGCTGGTCTACTGGGACGAGCGCAGCCAGCGGCTGCGCGCGCTGAGTCCACGCTCGCGCCGCGGCCAGCAATTGCTGGCGCGTGGCCTACAGGCACCGCAAGTGGTGGGGGTCTTCGATGGTTACGCCAGCTACCAGGATATTTTTCAGGCGTTTCAGGAAACGCTGGCGGATTTGAAATTGTGCTGAGCGCGCGGCCGGCTTTGAGCCGGCCGCGTGGTTCGCGCTACACCTGTTCCAAGGCCAGCAGTTCCGCCATCGTCTGGCGGCGGCGGATCAGGCGGCTGGTGTCGCCATCCACTAGGACTTCTGCCAACAGCGGGCGGCTGTTGTAGTTGGAGGACATCGCGGCGCCGTAAGCGCCGGCGTCGTGGAACACCAGCAAATCGCCAACCTGGGCATCGGGCAGCATGCGGCTTTCCACCAGGCCGCCTTCTTGCTGGGTGAATACATCACCCGATTCGCACAAGGGACCGGCCACCACGCTGGGAATGTTCCCGCTCTTCTGCTCGCCCTCAGCCGTCAGCACTGAAATCTCGTGATGGCTGCCATACAGCGCGGGCCGCATCAGGTCATTGAAGCCGGCATCCACGAGTACGAAATGGCGGCTGCCCATCATCTTGACTGCACGCACTTCGCTGATCAGCACCCCGGCCTCGGCCACCAGGAAGCGGCCGGGCTCGATTTCCAGCCGTACCGGATGGCCTAGCCGGCTTGCGATCTGCTGTCGCGCAGCATCCCAGAGCCCAAAGTAATGCGCGGTGTCGATGCGGGCATCGCCGTCGCGGTAGGGAATGGACAGGCCGCCACCGGCGGAAATAGCCTCGATATCGTGTCCCAGGTCGGCAACCAGTTGGACCATGGCGCCGCAGACCTGCTGCAGGTGGTCGTAGTCGACGCCGGAACCGATATGCATGTGCAGGCCAACCAGATGCAGCCGGTATTGACGTATCACCGCCAAGGCTTCGGAGAGCTGTTGGTGCCAGATGCCGTGCTTGCTGTTCTCGCCGCCGGTATTGGTTTTCTGGCTATGACCGTGGCCGAAGCCGGGATTGATGCGCAGCCAGACCTTGTGGCCGGGCGCTGCCGCGCCCAGTTGGCGCAGCATGTCGATGGAGCCAGCGTTGACGGTGATGCCCGTGGCCACCACCCGCTGCAGCGTCGCGTGGTCCAGCACGTCGGCGGTGAACACGATGTCGGAGGGCTCGGCGGAGTCGGCCTGGTAACCGGCGGCCAGCGCGCGATCGATTTCACCCAGCGATACCGCGTCCACTTTGACCCCCTGTTCCCGCATCAGCCGCAGGATGTGGGTGTTGGAGTTGGCTTTCTGCGCGTAGCGGATCACGTCGAAGCATTTCAGTTCGGCGATGCGCTGGCGGATGGTGTCGGCGTGATAGACCCACAGTGGTCCGCCGTACTGGCGGGCGAGGGCGGCAAGCTGCTTAGGCGTGAAGCATTTCATATTAGGCGGATCGAAAGTGGGGGATGGCCACATCATCGCGCCTGCTACGGCAAAAATAAAATATCAAATTATCGCAAGTTCTTTCATTTATGATATGGGTTGAGGGTGTTTCAGCGGAGGGGCGCATGCGGATCAGCCTACGCCATATCGAAGTGTTCCGAGCAGTGATGACCACCGGCAGCGTGACCGAGGCCGCCGCGCTGCTGCGCACCTCGCAGCCCACGGTCAGCCGTGAGCTGGCGCGTTGCGAGCAATTGCTGGGCATGAGCCTGTTCGAACGCAGCCGCGGCCGGCTGCGACCTAGCGCGCAGGGTTTACAGCTGTTCGAAGAAGTGCAGCGCAGCTATTTGGGCTTGGAGCGCATCGTCAGCAGCGCCGCCGCCATCCGGCAGTTCGAGCGTGGACAGCTGTCCATCGCCTGCCTGCCGGTGTTCGCCCAGGCCTTGCTGCCGGCGGTCGCCCGCGCTTTCCTGGAGCGGACGCCGGGTGTCAGTCTGAGCATCGCGCCGCAGGAGTCGCCTTTGCTGGAGGAATGGCTGGCGGCGCAGCGCCACGACCTGGGCCTGAGCGAAAGCGGCCATGCGCCGGCCGGCACCGAGTTGGAGTCCTTGCTGCTGGCGGACGAAGTCTGCGTGCTGCCTGAAGGCCATGTCTTGCTCGAGCGGCCGGTATTAAGCCCGGAAGACTTTGCCGGGGAGGCGTTCATCAGCTTGGCGGTCACCGACAGCTACCGCCAGCAACTGGACCAAGTGTTCGCCGAGCGCGGCATCGAGCGGCGCATGTTGGTGGAAACCCATAGCGCGGCATCGGTTTGCGCGATGGTGCGCCAAGGCATAGGCGTAGCCGTCGTCAATCCCTTGACGGCGCTGGAGTACGCCGGGCATGGCTTGGCGACCAGGCGCTTCAGCGTGTCGATTCCGTTCGCGGTCAATCTGGTGCGGCCATTGCACCGTCCAGCCTCGCCGCTGCTGGCGCGCTTTGTCGATTGTCTGAAAACGGAGCTGGCCCATATCGGCCGGCGCCTGGAGGCGTCGGCCGGCTGATGCCGCCGGTGGGGGCTTAGTCGCGCAGCGCCACCACCACCCGCTTATTGCGCGCACCCTTGCTTTCTATCTTCTTCACCAGCACCGGGCCGATCTCGCCGGTGCTGCGCACATGGGTGCCGCCACAGGGCTGCAGATCAATGCCGTCGATATTGATCAGGCGGATTTCCGGCAAGTGCAGCGGCGGCGTCACCGACATGGTCTTGATCAGCTCCGGCTGTCGTTGCAGCGCCTCGCCGCTGCTCATTTCGATGCGCACCGCGCGGTCTTCCGCCACCAGGCGATTCAGTTCGCTCTCGATGTGCTCGCGATCCAGTTCCATGCCTTCCGGCAGATCGAAATCCAGGCGGCCGGATTCCGCGCTCAGATTGCCGCCGGTGACGCCGGCCTTGATCACCACCGACAACAAGTGCAGACAGGTGTGAATGCGCATGTGGCGATGGCGGCGCGCCCAATCCAGCTCCAGCGTGACCGGCGTGCCGGCGGCGAGCCGTGGTGTATCGGCGGGCAGCAGATGGACGATGGCGCGCGTTTCGCGGTCGCGGCGGGTGTCGTTTATCGCACAGCCGCCGCCGTCCCAGCTCAGCGTGGCGGTGTCGCCGGGCTGGCCACCGCCCAGCGGATAGCACAGCGTGTCTTCCAGCACCAGGCCGGCGTCGTCATGTCGTGCCACGCGGGTTTCCAGCCGAGTCTGGTAGGGATCGATGTAAAAACGCTCTGCCATGGTGAAGCATCCTTTCGAGGAGATTCCGGGGAGGGACCGCGGCCAGGGAGAAACGTGGCCGTCATCATTTGAGAATGCTGCCGGCGGTTGTGGATTTCAAGAGACAGCGCTGGCGAAAAATCACGGCTACAGCTTGTCGCTGCGGCGTTTAGCGCTGATAATCGCCGCCTTTTCAGCGTTTCAGTCTGTTGCCGTCATGACCCTCCGCCATAATTTGGAACATTACACTCCGCCGCCCGACACCGGACTCGACGTGATCTACGTCGATGAAGCCATGCTGGTGCTGAACAAGCCCTCGGGGCTGTTGTCCGTGCCTGGCCGCGGCGAGGACAAGGCGGATTGCCTGATCAGCCGCGCGCAGCGGGTCTATCCCGACGCGCTGACCGTGCATAGACTGGACATGGCCACTTCCGGCCTGGTGGTGATGGGACGCGGCGCCAATATGCAGCGCGCTTTGTCCATCGCCTTCATGGAGCGCAAGGTGGACAAGCGTTATCTGGCGGTGGTGGACGGCATCGTCGAGCAGAACAGTGGCACCATAGACCTGCCGCTGATCATAGACTGGCCCAACCGCCCGCGTCAGAAAGTGGACTTTGAGCACGGCAAGCAGGCGATCACCCACTACCGGGTGGTGCTGCGTGACAGTCAGCGCCAATGCAGCCGCGTGGAGCTGGAGCCGGAGACTGGCCGCGCCCATCAGTTGCGCATGCATATGCTGCACCTTGGTCACCCCATTCTGGGCGATGACATCTATGCGCCGGAGGCGGTGCTGGCCAAGGCCGATCGTCTGCTGCTGCATGCGGAGCGGCTGACTCTGCGTCACCCCATCACTCGCGAAGAGATGAGCTTCGACGCCAAAGCGCCATTCTGAATTGTAAACCAGCGCGCGCGGCCATGCCGCGCCGCAGCTTGATTTGCGCGCCTATTCCCCGTTGGCCGCGTCACGTCCATTCCCCTCCAATATCGCCCAAAGTGTCGGCTGAGCCGCGTTCGGCCATCGCGTCATCGCGATGCCAGCGGCGTTTGGGGCCATAAAAGATTGGCTAGCCTTGCCAGTCTGTGCATACTTCCGTTTTGATCTGAAGCAAGAACTCCCTAAACAAGCGCGTTGTCGCCAGCGTCCTTGTTTAGAGATTTCTACCTTGTAAGGATCTGTCATGCTAAGTCGCAACTCCGCATTGCCCAGCATTGTCGTCGTCGGTGGAGGCGCCGGCGGCCTGGAGCTCGCTACCCGGCTGGGACGCACCTTGGGCACGCAGCACAAGGCCCGCATCGTGCTGGTCGACGGTTCTCCCACTCATATCTGGAAACCCTTGTTGCACGAGGTGGCCACCGGCGCGCTCAATACTGGCGAGGACGAGGTGAATTACTTCGCTCACGGTTACCGCAATGGCTATGAGTTCGAGTTTGGTTATATGCAGTCGCTGGATACCGAGCGGCGCTGCATTCTGCTGGCCGAAGTGAAGGACGCAAGCGGCGAGCAACTGAGCCCGCCGCGCGAAGTGCCCTATGACTGGTTGGTGATGGCGGTGGGGGCCGAAGCGAACGACTTCGGCACGCCCGGCGTCGGTGAACACGCGATGTTCCTGAACACGCCGGACGACGCCGAGAAGCTGCGTCACCGAGTGCTGGAACTTGCCTTCCGCTGCAGCAGCGGCCAGCAGCCGCTGGCCAAGCTGGGCATCGCCATCGTCGGCGGCGGCGCCACCGGTGTTGAATTGGCGGCGGAGCTGAATCATACCTTGTGCGAACTGCATCATTACGGCGCGCGTCTGCAGCCGGAGCGCGTGGAAATCAGCGTGATCGAGGGGGCCGACCGCATCCTGGCCGCTGCGCCGCCGTCGCTGTCCGCTTATGCCCAAGAGCAGTTGGCCGCGCGCAATATCAAGGTGCTGACCGGTAGCCGGGTCGCGGCGGTGTGCGCCGACGGCGTGGAGTTGCAGGATGGCGCCAAGGTGAGCGCCGACATCACCGTCTGGGCCGCCGGCGTCAAGGCCCCCGCCTGGCTGGCCGGTTTGGGAGGCTTGCAGACCAACCGCATCAACCAGCTGCAAGTGGACCCGTGGCTGCGCTGCCAAGGCGCGGCCTGCGTGTATGCCTTGGGCGATTGCGCCGAGGCGCCGGACGGCGACAGCGGTCGCAATCTATCGGCCACCGCCCAGGTGGCGCACCAGCAGGCGCGCTGGCTGGCGGACGAGTTGAGCCGACGCGTGGCCGGTCGTCAGGGCAAGCCGTTCGCGTTCAAGCCGCAAGGCATGCTGGTGTCGCTGGGCAAGCACAGCGCGGTGGGCAGCTTGGCGGCGGTGGTGGGACCCAAGCGCGATTACTATGTGGAGGGTCTTGGCGCCAAGCTGATCTATAGCTCGCTGTACCGCATGCATCAGGCGGCGGTGCATGGCTGGGTGCTGGCCGGCCTGCTCTATATCGGCGACAAATTGCGCCGGGCGGCGCGGCCGTCCTTGAAGCTGCACTGAGGCGGTCAGCCCATGACAAAAAAGCCCGCCTGGATGGCGGGCTTTTTTATGGCGTTGGGTTTAGATCCTGTTTACGATCTGCTGCGCGTCGTGGACTGTTACACGGTGAGTACAAGCTCAAAATGCTCATGTACCACGAGTACATTCCGCTTTTTCGCTCGTTTTCGCCTTGTCTCGCTCTTGCTCGCGAGATCGTAAGCAGGTTCTTAGAGCGCCAGCAGCGCGGCCACCACGCGGCGGTCTTCCGCCAGCAGAATATTGAAGGTACGGCAGGCGGCCTGGGTATCCATGGTTTCCACGCCGATGCCGGCGGTGGTCAGCGCGGCGGACAGCCGCGGGTGGCAGAAGCGTAGATGCTTGCCACTGCCGAACAGCACCACTTCCGGCTGCAGGGCCAGCAAGGCGCTGAAGTGGCTCTCCTGTAGCTCTTCGAAAGCGGCCACCGGCCAGGGCTCTACGCTGTCCGGCGTCACGATCAGATTGCCGTCATGGCGTTGGGCGTTGATCAGAACATGGCCTTCGCCGTAGCCGGTGAACAGGTTTTTTCCCTGCCCCAGCGATTGCTGCATTTTCATATGAGTGCTTCCCGGTTTCGCGGACTTGGCGCAGCCGTCGCGGCCCGGCGCGGCCGGTGCCCTGGGCGCTTGGTCCTATTTAGTGCAGTGCATCAGAGATTGGGATAGGATTATAACTCCACCCCGCCGCTGAACGCCGCTGCAAACTGGCCGCGGCCAGCCGCCCGAGCGGGGCATCCAAAGAGATCACATGAAAGAACACAAACCGCGTCGCCAGGGCAAGACCGCCGCCTCCGGCGGCCGGCCAGCCACGGAAACCATTGTCGCCATGCAGCCAGTCCATAAATCGCAAAAACTCGCCAACGTCTGTTACGACATCCGCGGTCCGGTGCTAGAGCACGCCAAGAAGATGGAAGACGACGGTCACCGCATCATCAAGCTGAACATCGGCAACCCGGCGCCGTTCGGCTTCTTCGCACCGGACGAAATCATCGAGGACGTGATCGTCAACCTGCCGTCGGCTTCCGGCTACTCCGATTCCAAGGGCTTGTTCGCCGCGCGCAAGGCGATCATGCACTATGCGCAGCAGAAACAATTGCCCAATGTCGGCATGGACGACATCATCATCGGCAACGGCGTGTCGGAATTGATCGTGATGGCGATGCAGGCGCTGCTGGACAATGGCGACGAAGTGCTGGTGCCGGCGCCGGACTACCCGCTGTGGACGGCCGGCGTCAGCCTGGCTGGCGGCAAGGCGGTGCATTATCTGTGCGATGAAGAGCAGGGCTGGTTCCCCAGCATCGACGATATCCGCGCCAAGATCACGCCGGCCACCCGCGCCATCGTGGTGATCAACCCCAACAACCCCACCGGCGCGGTCTATCCGCCGGCGCTGCTCAAGCAGATCGTGGAAGTGGCGCGCCAGCATCAGCTGATCATCTACGCCGACGAAATCTACGACAAAGTGCTGTACGACGAGGTCAAGCACACCTCCATCGCCTCCCTGGCGGCGGATCTGTTCGTGGTCACCTTCAACGGCCTGTCCAAGAACTACCGCGCTTGCGGCTACCGCGCCGGCTGGATGATTCTGTCCGGCGAGAAAAAGCACGCCAAGGACTATATCGAAGGCCTGAACATGCTGGCCTCGATGCGTTTGTGCGCCAATGTGCCGGCGCAGTTCGCGATCCAGACCGCCCTGGGCGGCTACCAGAGCATAGACGACCTGGTGGCGTCGGGCGGCCGCCTCGCGCGTCAGCGCGACCTGGCGCACAAGCTGCTGACTGACATTCCCGGCGTCAGCTGCGTCAAGCCGCAGGGTGCGCTCTATCTGTTCCCGCGGCTGGACCCCAAGGTCTATCCGATAGGCGACGATCAGCAATTCATTCTGGAGTTGCTGCAGGAAGAGAAAGTGCTGCTGGTGCAGGGCACAGGGTTTAACTGGATTGCGCCGGATCACTTCCGCGTGGTATTCCTTCCCAACTCCGACGACTTGGTGGAAGCGATTGGCCGCATCGCGCGCTTCCTGGAAAGCTACCGCAAGCGTCACGGCGCCGAATCCTGAAGCGGCGCCCGATTGAAGCGGCAAGCGGGGGCGGCGGCCCCCGTCTTGCCATCAGGCCTTCTTTGCCAGCGGATGCGGTCCGTTGGCAAAGAAGACTTGGGACACACGCCCGCTGCGCCAGCAGCGGCCAGGCGGAGCGGCTTTTGATCAGGGCCGGCCGCCGACGCGAGCCGCGCGCACCATCCTTGCGCATGGCCGCCGCGGGCGGGGACAGAATACTAGAGACAGGGAGCAGCGAATGAAACCGATCAATATCGGCCTATTGGGCGTGGGGACTGTGGGTGGCGGCACCGCCACCGTTCTCAAACGCAACGCCGAGGAAATCAGCCGTCGCGCCGGCCGCCAGATCCGCTTATTACAGGCGGCCAACCGCAATCAGGCGCGCGCGCAATCGCTGCTGGGTCCGGACGTGGACGTGGTGGCCGACGCGATGCAGGTGGTGAACAACCCCGATGTCGACATCGTGGTGGAACTGATAGGTGGCGACACCGTGGCCAAGGAGCTGGTGCTCCAGGCCATCGCCAACGGCAAGCACGTGGTCACCGCCAACAAGAAGCTGCTGGCGCTGCATGGCACCGAGATCTTCGCCCGCGCTCAGGAGCAGGGCGTGATGGTGGCGTTCGAGGCCGCTGTGGCCGGTGGCATCCCCATCATCAAGGCGCTGCGCGAAGGCTTGTCCGCCAACCGCATCGAATGGATTGCCGGCATCATCAATGGCACCTCCAACTTCATCCTGACCGAGATGCGTGAAAAGGGCGCGAGCTTCGCTGAAGTGCTGGCCGAGGCGCAGCAGCTGGGTTACGCCGAAGCCGATCCCACTTTCGACATCGAAGGCCATGATGCCGGCCATAAGCTCACCATCATGGCGGCGCTGGCCTTCGGCATCCCGATGCAGTTCGACCGCTGTTACCTGGAAGGCATCAGCAAGCTGGAAGGACGCGATATCAAGTACGCCGAAGAGCTGGGCTACCGCGTCAAGCTGCTGGGTCTGACCCGGCGCACCGCCGCCGGCATCGAATTGCGCGTGCATCCGACGCTGATCCCGGCGCGTCAGCTGATCGCCAACGTCAATGGCGTGATGAACGCGGTGCTGGCCAAGGGCGACGCGGTGGGGCCGACCTTGTACTACGGCGCTGGCGCCGGCGCGCTGCCCACCGCCTCCGCGGTGGTGGCCGACATCGTCGATGTGACCCGCTTGCTGACGGCGGATCCGGAGCATCGCGTGCCACACCTGGCCTTCCAGCCGGACCAATTGCAGAATCTGCCCATCCTGCCGATTTCCGATGTGGTCAGTTCCTACTACCTGCGCATCGGCGCCGCCGACCGCGCCGGCGTGCTGGCCAATATCACCCGCTTGCTGGCGGAGAATGGTATCTCGATCGAGGCGGTGATCCAGAAAGGCTCGGTGTCCGACGGCACCGCCGAGGTGGTGATCCTGACCCATCGCGTGCAGGAGCAGGCGATAGACCGCGCCATCTCCGGCATTGAGGCGCTGGAAAGCATTACCGGCAAGGTGGTGCGCCTGCGCATGGAAGAACTGAATGATTAAACGCTGGCTGACCGGCCTCGGCGCCGGTCTGATCCTGGCCAGCGCCGGGGCGACGCCCTTGTCCTCCGGCCAGCACAGCCTGCTGCAGGGTTTTCTGATGCGCGGCTGCGTCAAGCGCACGCCGGCCTCGGACGGCGTCGGTCAGCACTCGTCGGAGCAAGTGCAGAAATACTGCCAATGCGCCAGCCAGCATCTGGCCGGCCGCTTCTCCTCGGAAGAGGTGATGGGCGTGCTGACCGGCCAGATCAAGAAAGACGACCCGCGCGGCAAACAGCGGATGAAGGACGCGTCCGCCGCCTGCGCCCAATATCTGGAAACTCCCTGATGCGTTATATCAGCACCCGCGGCGGCATGGCCCCGCAATCGTTCAGCGACATTCTGCTGATGGGCCTGGCGCCCGATGGCGGCCTGGTGCTGCCGGAAAGCTATCCGCAGATCGGCCGCGAGCAGCTGGATGCCTGGCGCGGCCTGTCCTACGCCGAACTGGCTTTTGAAATCATTCGCCTGTTCGCCACCGACATTCCGGCAGATGATCTCAAGTCCATCATCGAGCGCAGCTATACCCGCGCGGTGTTCGGCAGCGAGGAAATCACCCCGCTGAAGCGGCTGCATGATGGCCTTGCCATTCTGGAACTGTCCAATGGCCCGACGCTGGCTTTCAAGGACATGGCGATGCAGCTGTTGGGCAATCTGTTCGAGTATGTGCTGGCCAGGAAGGGCGAGCGCCTGAACATCCTGGGCGCAACCTCGGGCGACACCGGCAGCGCCGCCGAGTACGCGATGCGCGGCAAGGCCGGCATCCAGGTATTCATGTTGAGCCCGGATGGGCTGATGAGCCCGTTCCAGCGCGCGCAGATGTACAGCCTGCAGGACGCCAACATCCACAATATCGCGATCCAGGGCATGTTCGATGACTGCCAGGACATCGTGAAGGCGGTGCAGAACGACCACGCTTTCAAGGCGCGCCACAAGATAGGCACGGTCAACTCCATCAACTGGGCGCGTGTGGTGGCCCAGGTGGTGTACTACTTCAAGGGCTATTTCAACGCCACGGCGAGCAATGAGGAGAAGGTCAGCTTCTGCGTGCCGTCGGGTAATTTCGGCAATATCTGCGCCGGCCATATCGCGCGCCAGATGGGTTTGCCGATAGAACGCCTGCTGGTGGCCACCAACGAGAACGACGTGCTGGACGAGTTTTTCCGTACCGGCGCTTACCGTCCGCGCGGCACCGCCAACACCTATGTCACCTCCAGCCCGTCGATGGACATCTCCAAGGCGTCCAACTTCGAGCGTTTCGTGTTTGATCTGCTGGGGCGCGACGCCGAGACGCTGAAGGGCTTGTGGCGGCAAGTGGATGCTGGTCAGGGCTTTGAATTGTCCGCCGCGCAGCAGGCCGCCGCCGCCGAGGCGTTCGGCTTTGTCTCCGGCAAGAGCTGCCATGCCGACCGCCTGGCGACGATACGTCAGGTAGCGGCCGAAGACGGCGTGGTGGTGGACACCCATACCGCCGATGGCATCAAGGTGGCGCGCGAGCTGCGCCGGCCGGGCGAAACCGTGGTCTGCCTGGAAACCGCCTTGCCGGCCAAGTTCGCCGACACCATCCGCGAAGCGCTGGACCGCGATCCGCCGCGACCGGAGGGCTTTGAAGGTCTGGAAGATCTGCCGCAAAAAGTGGTGGTGTTCCCGGCGGATGCGGTCAAGGTCAAGGCCTATATCGAGCAGACGCTGGCATCTTGACGCGGCTTGGCGTCAGGGAAAACGGCCCCGCAAGGGGCCGTTTTTTTATGCCGTGAGCGATTAAAACGACAGCGCCACGCCGATATTGCCGGCGGTCTGGCTGCTGCCGCTGCGTCCGCTGATGGCGCTGAGCTGGCCAAACATCGACACGCTCTTGTTCAACTGAGCGCTGAGGCCGGCGGTCCATTCCAGCCAATCCGCCTTGGGCTTGCCCAGGTTCACGCTGTAGTCGCCCAGGGTATTGGCCACGCCGGCGGTGACCACGCGGTCGTCGCGCTTGAACTCGTGCGCGTAGCTAACCTTGGCGTAGGGGCTGAAACGGCCGATGTCGGCCTCCAGCTGCCAGCCCACGCGAGCCACCAGCGAGGTGTTGTTTTGCGCGTTGAAGGCCATGCTGCTGCTATTGCCGCCTTGCTCGGTGAAACCGTTGACCTTGACGTGGGCGTAATCCAGGCCGGCGATAGGGCCGGTGCGGTAAGCGCCCAGCGGGAAGCTGTAGCCGCCGTTGATGCGCAGGCCGTATTGGCTTTGGCGCGCGCTGCCTTTCAGCGCGACTTGCACGCTCCCCAGCGTCACATTGCGGCTGGTGTCGATGTCGCCGGCGCCGATATGGGCGTCGCCGTCCACCCAGAACCGTTCCTGCTTGTAGCTGAACAGCGCGCTCATCAGCGTGCTGCGGTCGTCGACGCTGCCCGGCGTGGCGATGCCGTTGATGTCGATCTTGCCGTTCTGGCGCGACATCGCCAGGCCCAGGCTCAGCGCCTGGCTGGCCTGAAAGTCCATGCCCACCGTGTATAGCCGGCCTTGCGGCTTGGCAGACAGCGCATCGTAGCCGACCTTGTCGTCATTGAAGGCGCCGCTGACAAAGGCGCTGACGGTGCCGATCTCGCGTTTCTGCGCGCGGATGGCCTGGTAACGGCTGTCCAGCGTTCCACCCAGTTGGCGGGCGTTGTTCAAGGCGGATTCCGGCAGCGCGCCGGCGAAATAGGGCGCTTGCAGCAAGCCGTAGAGATAATCGCTGATCAGCCGGTAGGCGGCGGGCGTGGGGTGCAGCGCGTCGGTGAACATATAGTTCTGCCCCGGCACGTTTGCGGCCAGGCAGTACAGCGCGGATTGCGGGCAGGCCGAGCCGGAGGTGTTGCTGAAGCCGTAAGCGCGCGGATTGGCCAGAATCTCCGAGAACAGGCCGGCGATATCGGCCCTGACCACGCCATGTTGCAGATTGCCGGCGCTGAGCGCCATATCCACCAACTGATTGTAGCCGCTGGCGCCTTTTTGCAGATTGGGCTGTACCGCGGCATAGGCGGAGGTCAAGGTGCCGGCGCTCAAGCCGGCGGCGGTTTCCGCCTGGCTCAGCGCCTGATTGATCAAGGTCGGGGAATTGCTGGTCTGGCCGGTGCTTAGCACATACCATGCGGCCCCCCAGGCGGTGGCCACTTTGCCGGCATTAGCCGCTCCGGGCAAGGCGTTCTGGATGGCGCCGAGCACCGCCAGCGGCGCCGCCGAGATATCCGGCAGATTCGGCAGGATGATGGTGTTGGCGCCCGCAGCCTTTAGACTGGCCACCGCTTGCGCGGTATAGCTTGCGGAGGAGCCCAGATACGCCGTCGGGTTGCTCTGGCCGGCGGCGGCGATGACGTCGTTGCCGCCTATCCATACCGCGTAAACGGCGTTGGGATCTGCCTTTTGGCCTTTCTGGCCAAGATAGGCGCTGATTTGGCCCGGCAAGTCGGTGACCTGGATCGCGTCGGGTGCCGGCGTTTGGCTGGGGGTGTCGGGATTGGTGTTGGGCGGGCTCGCCGGCTGCGCACGCGCGTCGCCCTGGGCGAAGTTGTTGCCGGCGGTATTGGCGATATGGCTGTTGAGAGCGTTATTGGGCGTCACGCTCAGACCATAGCGCTGGCCCAGCGCCTCGGCCCAGCCGGTGCCGTATGCCAGGGTCCAGCGGGCGTTGGCCGGCAGGCCGCCCAGGCCGCCGAAGGCGCCGGTGTCGGTCAGGCTGTCGCCGAAGAAATAGAAATTGCTATAGGCGTTGGCGGCGGTCGGCATCGCCAGCAGAGTGGCCAGCGCCAGCGTGTTCAGACGTTTTTTCATTGGAATGTCCCCTTCCGGTTTTATGTGCTGAATTATTTATTTAGGTTTAAGAGTCTAAGCTCTATTCGAACGATTATTTGAATCTGGCGCGCAGATGTCAATGACGGAGGCGGCTGCGGCCTGGCCACGGCTTGCGCTAGAATGGGGGAATGCAACGTTTATTTCTCTGGATGACCTGCTGCGCCTGGGCTGTTTTGGCATGCGCGGCGGGCACGCAGGACCTGGGGCGGCTGGAAGCGCTGGCGGGTGATTTCCTCAAGCACGAGCTGTCGATGCGCCCCGCTACCTGGACGCTGGGGCAGTTGGACCGCAAGCTGGCCGTGCCGGCCTGCGTCCAGCCCAAGGCCGACTGGGCGAATCCGGGCGTGACCACCGGCGCCACCTTCATCTCGGTTTCCTGCCCGGAACAGGGCTGGGCCTTGAGAATTCCGGTGCGGATCAACGAAAAGAAAATGGGCGTGGCGCTAAGCCGCGCGGTGGCCGCCGGCGAGGTGCTGAGCGCCGAGGACGTACGGCTGATCGATGTGGCCAACCCCAGCCTGGCGCGCAATGTGCTGGACGATTTGCAGCAGGCGATAGGCAAGACCATGCGCACTGGCGCGCCGGCCGGCGCCTGGCTGCGCAGCTTCATGGTGCGCGCGCCCTACCTTGTGCGCAGCAATCAGCGCGTGAAAGTGGTGGCCTCGGGCGAGGGCTTCGCCGCGGCGGCGGACGGTTTGGCGATTGGCAATGCCGCCGAGGGCGAGCAGGTGTCGGTGCGCATGACTTCCGGCCGGGTGATTCGCGGCCAAGTGCTGGCCGACGGCAGCGTCATGGTCATATTTTGAAGCCGCGCGGCGTTTTGTCGTTGCTTGGCGAGGCGCTTGACCGGATAATTCCGATAAAGTCTTCAAGATATTGTTTTTCCGTCCGATAATAAAGGTAACTCAGGTTCCCTTTGGGAAGGCTACGCCATGAAAGTAGATAACTCGGGCAAGCTGCCGGCCAGCTATAGCGCCCAGAACAAGACTGTGCAGCGGGACGCGGCGGCTAGCGCCAACCCTGCCGGCGCGGGGTCCGACAGCGTGACGATCAATCCCCTTGCCAGCCGCCTCAGCGCCGTTGAGAGCAAGGTGGGCAGCGATTCCGGCTTCGACGCCGGCAAAGTGGACGCGATCAAATCCGCCATCGCCGCTGGCACTTTCAGCGTCAATCCGGAAAAGATCGCCGATGGCTTGATCGCCTCCACCAAGGAATTGCTGGCGCGTTAGCGGCTAGGTAGTGAAAGTCAGGCATGAACGTTGTTGAAGAATTCACCCAACTGTGCCGGGCCGAGAGCGATCTCGTCGCCCGGCTGGTCGCATTGCTGGAGCAGGAACAGAAAATCCTGATCAAGGGCTTCGATGTTCAACTGGATGCCTTGGCAGAAAGCAAGAGCGGCGTGCTGGACCTGCTGGCGGCCAGCGCCGCGCAGCGCGGCGAGCTGATGCGGCAGATAGGCGTGCAGGATAGCGAGACCGTTTATATCTGGCTGGCGGACAAGCCGGAGGCGAGTCTGGCCTGGACCGGGCTGGAAGAGGCGATCCAGCGCGCGCAAAGCATCAACCAGCTCAACGGCAATTTCATCGACCAGCGTCTGTCGCTGGTGGAGGGCGCGCTGAGCACCCTGCGCGAGGCGGCGGCTTCCACCGTCGGTTACGACAAGGCCGGTCAGTTGCCGGAGCTAGCCACTGGGCGGCGCTTTCTGGGCTCCGCCTAGCGCTTGTCAAAGCTCGCCGTCAGCACCGTCATCACAGAGCGCCCGCGTGGCGCTCTTGTCGTTTCCGCGTGGCTGGCTTGCCGGCCACTCGCGGTTTTTAGAGTCTATTCTCAAGGAGAAGTGGGAATGGCAGGGTCTTTATGGTATCTTCCACTCCGGGCCTGAGAAACCACTATCCAGAACCAATGACCCTGATTTCCTTGATTATCGCTCTGGCACTGGAGCAACTGCGGCCGCTGGGCAACCGCAACCGCGTCTGGCTGCTGTTCACCCGCTACGCCAATCATTTGGAACGCAATCTGAATGCCGGCTCCAATCGACACGGCGTGTTGGCGTGGTCCTTGGCCATCGTGCCGGCGGTGCTGCTCAGTTTGCTGATCTACTATGCGCTGCATGCTTTGAGTCCCATTCTGGCGATGTTGTGGAATGTCCTGGTCCTGTACCTGACCATGGGTTTCCGCCACTTTTCCAGCGCGTTCTCCGAGATATCCCTGGCCTTGGCCGAGGGTCGCGACCTGGATGCCCGCGTGGCGCTGGCGAACTGGACCGGGCAGGGCACGGCGGAATTGTCGGTCGAGGAAATCTCGCGGCTGGCGATCGAGCAAGGGGTGGTGGACAGCTACCGCCATGTGTTCGGCACCATGTTCTGGTTCGTGCTGCTGCCGGGACCGGCTGGGGCCCTGTTGTATCGCCTTTGTTCTATGCTGAATCAGAAATGGGGCAACCGCGACGTCAATGAAGACCCGTTCGGCCGTTTCTCGGCCAGCGCCGCCGCTTGGCTGGACTGGATTCCGGTGCGTTTGACCGCCGCCAGCTTCGCCATCATGGGCGACTTCGAGGACGCGGTGTATTGCTGGCGCTCCCAGGCCAAGACCTGGGGCAACTACGCCAATGGCATTCTGCTGGCTTCGGCCGCGGGCGCGATAGGCGTGAAATTGGGCGATCCGCTCAGACAGGATTACTCGCTACGCTTCCGGCCCGAACTGGGCTTGGGCGATGAGGCCGACCCCAACTACCTGAAAAGCGCGGTTGGTCTGGTTTGGCGCTCCGCCCTGCTATGGCTGGCCGTAATTCTGCTGCTCAGCGTCGCAAGCCTCATGGGCTGACGACCCAACGCCGCCGTTAGGGCGGCGTTGCCTTGTCGGTTCGTGTCATTTGAATACGAGGGCGTGTTGGCGCATGCGCGCAACAGGCCCCGCGAGTTTTGCAGGAGTGTTGTCCATGCTGTTTTCCGAACTCGGGCTGTCGCCCGAGATTCTGCGCGCCATCGAAGAGCAGGGCTATTCCCAGCCCACCCCTATTCAGGAAAAGGCGATTCCCCTGGTATTGTCCAACCGCGATTTGCTTGCCGCCGCCCAAACCGGTACCGGCAAGACCGCGGCCTTCATGCTGCCCATCCTGGAGCGTTTGAAGAAATACGCCAATACCAGCGTATCGCCGGCCATGCACCCGTTGCGCGCGCTGGTGCTATCGCCCACCCGCGAACTGGCTGATCAGATCGGCGTCAACGTCAAAACCTATACCAAGTATTTGCCGCTGCGAGCCACCACCGTGTTCGGCGGCGTCAATATGGACCCGCAGACGCAGGAACTGCGCCGCGGCGTCGAGATTTTGATCGCCACGCCGGGCCGCCTGCTCGACCACATTCAGCAGAAGACGATTCAGTTGAACAAGGTGGAAGTGCTGGTGCTGGATGAAGGCGACCGCATGCTGGACATGGGTTTCATCCAGGATATCCGCAAGATCATGGGCATGCTGCCCAAGGAACGCCAGACCCTGCTGTTCTCCGCGACCTTCGCGCCGGAGATCAAGCGTTTGGCTTCCGACTTCATGAAGTCGCCGCAAACCGTGGAAGTGGCGCGCCAGAACGCGACCAACGACCAGGTCGAGCAGATCGTCTACTCGGTGGACGCGTTCAAGAAGCGCAACTTGCTGAGCCATCTGATCAAGTCGCGCGATATGAGCCAGGTCATCGTGTTCTGCAAGACCAAGCTCAGCGCCGACCGCTTGGCGCGCGAATTGCAGCGCGATGGCCTGCAGGCCGAAGCCATTCATGGCGACAAGGCCCAAGGCGCGCGGCTGGAAACCCTTGCCGCGTTCAAGGAAGGCAAGCTGCGCGTGCTGGTGGCCACCGATGTCGCCGCGCGCGGCCTGGATGTGACGGAGCTACCCTATGTGGTCAACTTCGAGCTGCCAAACGCGCCGGAAGATTATGTGCACCGTATTGGCCGCACCGGCCGCGCGGGCGCCAAGGGCGTGGCGATTTCGCTGATGTCGCCGGAAGAAACCCGCCAGCATGAGTCTATCGAGAAGCTGACCAAGCTGACGCTGACGCCGCAGATCGTCGACGGTTTCCGCCCGTCTTGGCTGGCGCCGCGTTCGCAAGAGCGTCCCGCGCCGCAAGCGAGCGCCGTCGCGAAGCCCGAGGCTTCGGCGCTGGCGGGCACCGAGGGCGTGAAGAAGCCCTTGAATAGCCGCCGCAGCCGCAAGACCAAGCGCGAAGTTCCGGCATTGCTGCTGCCACCGCGCTACAAGGTGGAAATCATCCGCTGATTGCGGCAAGCCAAGAACGGTCCTGTTTCAGGGCCGTTTTTTATCGCTTGCGGCGCTGCAGGCTGGATGTGTCCGGCAATGGAAAGCCTGTTGCGAAAGGAAACGCGATGCCAGTGAAATGGCTGCAGATGGCTGGGGCGAGCGGAGTGATGCTGGGCGTTGGCGTGGCGGCAACGGCGGGTTGCGGGCCGATGATCGCCAGCGAGCCCAGGGTGAAGGAAGCGCCGGTCGAGGTGTCGGTGATGCTGGCGGAAGCGCAACGTCTGCAGCGCTTGCGCGCGCTAGTAAGCCGCCACGCGATTCAGTGCAATTGCCGGCTGTGTCTGGGCTTCAAGTCCTCAGAGTAAGGATGGCGGAAGAGAACAGGAGTCGAACCTGCCCGGGACCGCTGGCGGCCCCATCTGGTTTTGAAGACCAGCCGCCCCACCGGGGACGCGTCTCTTCCTCTGAGGAATCGCCGTCAAGCGGCGATAGGCGCAGGCGTCGGGATGACGCCAAGCCGCATTATATCGCGGAATCGCGATAAGCCAATTTTATGCCCCATCAATAAAATGCGTTTTACCGCAGTGCATCATGCCATTAGACTGGTGGAGTCGCCGACTGCGTCACCAAGAACGCGCGGCGCCGTTCTGTCTACCGAGAATAAAGGAAATCAGCATGAAGCACTTTCTGTCCCAGTTCATCCAACTTTGTCATGTCGCCGGCCGGCCTGGATTGCGCCGCGGCAAGTAGGACCCGAGCCGGCTGAATCCGGCGCCGGAATACACAGGGCGGCCTTGGGCCGCTTTTTTATTTGCGCCGTTCCGGCGCGGAGGTATCACAGCGGCCAACTGTCCCATCGGACTGGTAGACAGGGGGGCGCATGGTGTTTTGACTAGGGGCTTGATATATTGAACAGATATTTTAATGGCATTTTTGTTCTAGTTAGATTTATTCATTCAAGTTTCTGCAAATTGATACGTTGATGTCATTGCCGGCGCGGGGAACGCCCAGCGGCAATGACCGCGGGACGGGTGTGGCTGGGAGCGTGGCATGGGGAAGAGTTGGAAGACGGGATTGAGCGGCTTGGCGCTGGCGTGTTGCGTCGCGGTGCTTCATGCCGAACCGGGGCCGGTGATTTTGACGGTGTCGGGCAAGATCAGCCAGTTCACCGACAAGGAAAAGAATGTATACGAGTTCCGTGAACAGGATTTGCGGAGCCTGAAGCAGCACTCGGTGGTGACCCGTACCACCTGGACGCCGCAATCGGTGTTCAGCGGCCCACTGATGCGCGACATCCTGGCCAAGGTGGGCGCCAGCGGCCAGAAGGTCAAGCTGCGCGCGCTGAACGACTATGTGTACTGGATAGACAGCCGCGAGTTCTACGACTTCGACGTGGTGCTGGCGCGTTCGGTCAATCACAAGCCGCTGGATGTAGGCAATCGCGGCCCACTGTGGCTGATGTACCCGCTGGACCAGATGCCGGAGGACAAGAAAGGACCGGCGATGGACGCCAAGCTGGTCTGGCAGATCAACCGCCTGGTGGTGTTTTGATGCCGGCCGGCGCGGGATGGACGGGAGCGCGAGATGAGTAAATCGATGCTGTCCGCCTGGAAGGGACTTCCGGCGATCGCGCTGCTGGGCTTTCTGCTGCTGGCGGTGGGCGTCTACATGGCGATAGAACGCTATGTGCCGGCGCGCGGCTTTGAAGGCCGCAGCGAGGACTTGTATTGGTCGGTGGCGCAGATGCAGCTGGAGCTGGAAAAGGCGCGCGCCGATCTGCTGCGGCTGAAGGCGGGGGAGATTTCCGAAGCGCAGGCGCAGCTGCGGCTGGAGGTGGCCAATAGCCGCTTCCTCGATTTCACCACCCCGTCCAAGATGCAGCAGATGCTCAGCCGCGTCGACGGCTTCAAGGGCACCGCCAGCCTGCTGCAGGACTTCTTCGAAGACCAGAACATTCTGCATCCCAGCATCGCTTCCGCGCAGCAGAATATCGACCGCATCGACAGCATACGGCCGTCCCTCGCCGAGTTCGCGGTGCAGGCTCGAGTGACCGAAGTATCCTCGCGCGACGCGCGCAACAAGGACCTGCGCTACAACCAGCAATTGATCGCCTCGCTGTGGTTCGCGCTGGGCGGCATCTGCATGGTGATTTTCGTGCTGCTGTACCGCTACCAGGGCGCGCGCCGCGACGCCGCCTCGCGCCAGCAATTGCTGGAGCAGGAGCGGGCCGCGCACAAGGCCACGGTGAACGCAGAGCTGGACCGCACCACCTTCCTGGCCACGCTGAGTCACGAGATCCGCTCGCCGCTGCAGACCATGCAGGTGTGCGTGGAACTGATAGAGCCGGATATCGACCCGGCGGGCAAGGCCGGCAAGGCGGTAGGGCGGCTGAAAACCTGCATGGCCCACCTGATGACCCAGGTGCGCGACATCATGGACATTTCCGCGATCAAGAATATGCAGTTCCGGCTGCATATCAGCGATGTGGATGTGGCGGCGACGCTGAACGAGGTGATAGACCTGCACCGCGCGCAACTGGACGGCAAGGGCCTGGGCTTGCTGGTGCGCTTGGGTGAATTGCCGCCGGCGGTGAAGCTGGACAGCGGCCGCCTGCGGCAGATCGTCGGCAATCTGTTGACCAACGCCATCCGCTACACCGACAGCGGCACGGTGACGGTGGAGGCCGGCGTGGACGGCGCCGATGGCCGCAATATCCTGGATATCCGGGTGATAGACACCGGCATCGGCGTGCCGGAAGAGTTTCAATCGCGGATCTTCCAGCCCTTCTTCCAAGGCCATGCGCGCCGGGTGGGCAGCAGCGGACTGGGGCTGGCGGTGGTCAAGGAACTGGTGTCGCTGCTGGGCGGCGAGCTGGAACTGAAGAGCGTGGTGGGCGTGGGCTCGGAGTTCATCGTCCGCTTGCCCATCGTGGTGCCGGACCAGGAGCCGGCGCCGGAGCGCTCGGTGCTGGTGGTGGACGACGACAAGAATATCCGCGAGCCGTTTTCCGATTGCCTGCAGATGAACGGCTACGCGGTGTCGACGGCGAGCTCGGTGGCCGAGGCCTGCCAGAAGATCCAGCAGTCCCGCTTCAATGTGGTGCTACTGGACATGCAGCTGGGCAATGAGAGCGGTTACTCGGTGGCGGAGGCCCTGAAGCGCAGCGTGCGTCATCGCGGGGTGAAGATCATCGCGATGACGGCCTACCCGGAAGAGTACGCCGATCCCCGCGCCGACTGGTTCACCGCCAAGCTGGAGAAACCCTTCGATATCAGTCGGCTGCGCGCGGTGCTGGGCCGGGCGCTGGAATAGCGCGCCGGCGCTTCAATCGAATAGCTGCGCCTCGCGCAGCAGATGTTTGTCCCCCAGACGGCGGGTGAAACCGCTGCGGTCGAAATATTCCAATACCTGGATCGCCAATTTGCGGCCGCAACCAAGCTGATCGCGGAAATTGGCGGCGTCGGCGTAGCCGGCCTGCTGGTTCAAGTCGCGTACCACGGCGGCCATGCGCCGGATCGCGGCGCCGGAAAAATAGCGGTCCGGCACCACCGCGTGCACATGACCCAGCCGCGCGGCCTTGCGCAGCAAGGCGCGCGCTTCCTCTTCCTCCACGCCGCCCAGAGCGGCCAAGTCCCGCACCCAGCAAGCCTGCCCGTCGGTGCCGAAGGCGGGCTCCAGCCGCTGCCATAGCACCGCCTCTTGAGGAGTGAAGGCCAGCACATGTTCGGGCAGGTGCAGCCAGCCGCGGGTATTGAGCAACTTTCCCGATGCCAGCAGCTGATCGATCATCAGATTGACCGCGGCCTCGCTTTCCAGTGGCAGCGCCAGCCGGCGCATGCGGCCGCGGCTGGCGCCCAATTGATCCGGTTGCTGGAGATGCAGCGTTTGCAGCCGTTCCAGCAACTGCAATTGCAAGCGTGCCCAGTGTTCCGGCGCATAGGCGTGCTGGCCGGCGATTTGCAAGGGCGCGGCGTCCAATAGCCGCGTCAGTCCGGTTTCGCTCAGCTGGCGGTCCCAGGCCAGTTCCGGCAAGGACAGCGCTTGTCGTTGCAGGCGGAGGCGCAATTGGCCGGCATCATCGCCGGCGGCGGCGTCCAGCGCGCACAGATAGGCCAGCCGCTCAGCGTGGCGCTTGCCGCGCGTCGGCGGCTGCCGCTCCAGCACCACCGCGCCGGCCAGCGTGTGCTGCGCGCCGGCGTCGCGCAGGATCAGCCGGTCGCCGTCGGCCAGGTGCAGCGGACGGTCCAGCGCCAGTTCCGCCAGCCCGGCGTCGCCGGGGTTGAGCTGCGCTTGTTCCAGCAACACGATTCTGCCGGTGCAATGGCTGGCGGCATGGTGGATGTGCACCGGCTGCCAATGGCGCAGCTGCGCATGCGGCGCGGCGGTCAGACGCAGCCGCACGCTGACGCTGGCGGCGGGTGCCGGCGGCGCCGCGGCCAGCAGCCAGTCACCACGCTGGATGTCTTGTTTTTCCGCCTCGCCGCTCAGATTGAGCGCGATGCGCTGGCCGGCCTGGCCTTGGCGCGCCGGCTGGTTCTGCACATGCAGGCCGCGCACGCGCATCGGGACCTCCTTGCCGCTGAGCCATAGCGTATCGCCGACTTCGACGCGGCCGCCCCAGGCGGTGCCGGTCACCACCAGGCCGGCGCCGCCGATGATGAAGGCGCGGTCTATCGCCAGGCGGAAGCGCCGCTCGACGCCGAGGTCGCCGCTGGGCAATTGCAGCAAATGCCGCCGCAAGGCGTCGATGCCGGCGCCGCTGGCGGCGGATACCGGGAATAGGGCCGCCAGCGGCAGCCCGGGCGCGGCCAGCGTTTGCCGCGTTTGCGCGAGCACGCGCTCCAATTGCTCGGCGTCGGCCAGGTCGCACTTGCTGATGGCCACGGTCAGGCTGTCCAGGCGCAGCAGTTGCAGGATGGCCAGGTGCTCCCGGGTCTGCGGCATCACGCCGTCGTCGGCGGCGACCACCAGCAGCGCGTGACGCACGCCGCCGACGCCGGCCAGCATATTGCCGAGGAAGCGCTCATGGCCGGGCACGTCGATGAAGCCGACCATGCCGCCCTCCGGCGTTGGCAGATAGGCATAGCCCAGGTCTATGGTCATGCCGCGCTTTTTCTCTTCCGGCAGGCGGTCGGCATCGGTGCCGGTCAGGGCATGCAGCAGCGAAGTCTTGCCGTGGTCGACGTGTCCGGCGGTGGCGATGATCATGGCGGGAGGAATGGCGCGGGGAAAAGGCCAAGTATCGCCAGAAACGGCGGGTTTGGCCACTTTGGAAGTTTATTGCCGGCTTGCGGCCCGTGCCCGCCGCGTCAATGCGTGGGCGTCGCGCCTGGCAGATAGTGGCCGGCCGGGTCGATATGCGCCAGCACGTCCAGCACCGGGTGGCGTTCCAGCACGCGGTGGCGCGCGGTCTCGGAAATGGCGTGGGCTTGCTCCACATTGATGGAGCCGTCCACTTCCAGGTGCACGTCCACCAGGATCAAGTCCCCCATCTTGCGGGTGCGCAGATCGTGCACGCCGTAAATGCCGGGCGTGCCGAGCAAGGTCTGGCGGATGGCGGCGATGGTGTCGTCGTCGGCGGCGCGGTCCATCAGATCATTCATCGCGTCCCAGCCGAAGCGCCAGCCCATGCGCGTGACCAGCAAGCCCACCAGCAAGGCGGCCACCGGGTCCAGCAGCGGGTAGCCCATCAGGTTGCCGACGATGCCCAAGGCCACCACCAGGGAGGAGGCGGCGTCTGAGCGCGCGTGCCAGGCATTGGCCACCAGCATGCTGGAGCGCACGCGCTTGGCCACGGCCAGCATGTAGCGGAACAAAAGCTCTTTTGCGACCAGCGCCAGCAGCGCGATCCACAAGGCGATGGTGTGCACGGTGGGAATGGTGTCCGGATGGCTGAACTTGCCTGCGGCGGCATAGAGCATGCCCAGGCCCACGCCCAGCAATAGCAGGCCAAGCGCCAGCGAGGCGGCGTTTTCATAGCGGTGATGGCCATACTGGTGGTCGTGGTCCGGCGCCTTGTGGCTGTGCTTGCCGGCCAGCAGCACGACGAAGTCGGCCAGCAGGTCGGACAGCGAGTGCACGCCGTCGGCGATCAGCGCCGAGGAGTGAGCCAGCGCGCCGACCACGATCTGTATGGTGGACAACAGCAGGTTGACGACGACGCTGACCTGCGTGCTGAGGCGGCCGGCGCGGCGTTTTTCGACGCTGCCCTCATCGTGGGCATGATGTATATGGGCCATGGTCGTGACAGCCAAGCAGTGGATGGGAGCTTCTATTATCGCACAAAAGCTATTAAATATAAAAACTGATTGTTTTTATTAATGAGAATGAGAACAAGAATGAGCCTCACAGACCCTGCCATCAGGATGGGTATCCCTTGCGCCGCGCCGCGCTTATGCCACAATCCGGGTTTTGCCGAGAACGGGGAAGCGAATGGCCTTGCTGCTGAAGAGCCTGTTGGGCGCGCTGGCGGTGCTCTTGATCAGCGTGCTGGCCAAGTCCAGGAATTACTACATCGCCGGCCTGGTGCCGCTATTCCCCACTTTTGCGCTGATCGCTCACTATATTGTAGGCGGCGAGCGCGGCGTGGCCGCGCTGAAGGCCACCTTGCTGTTTGGCATGGCCTCCTTGCTGCCTTATTTCATCTATCTGCTGGCGCTGTATTGGCTGGTGGACCGCTGGCGGCTGGGACCGGCGCTGATAGGCGCCGCCGTCTGCTGGACGGCGGCGGCGGCACTGCTGGTGCTGCTATGGTCGCGGCAATGACTCCAGATTGGCGATAAAGCCGGCTTCGCCCTCCAGGCAGCGCAGGTCCAGCCACAGCCGGCCGTCGGTCAGCCGGCCTATCACCGGGCGCGGCAGCGCGCGCAAGGCCTCGGCCAGCTGCTCCAGCGTGCCGCCCTTGCCATCGGCCGGCGCCACCGCCAGCGCCCAACTGGGCAGCCGGTCCACCGGCAGCGAGCCGCTGCCGATCTGCGACAGGCAGGCGGCGTCCTCCACCAGGTAATCCGCGCCCAGCGCCGCGGCCAGCGGCGCGCGCAGCCGTTCGGCGCTGGCGCGCATCGCCGCCTGCGGCCGGCTCAAGCGGCGCAGCGTCGGCAGGGTCTCGAGCAGGCGGTCCGGCTCCAGGTACAGGCGCAGCGTGGCTTCCAGCGCCGCCAGCGTCATCTTGTCGCAGCGCAGCGCGCGCTTCAGCGGGTGCTGCTGAATCTTGTCTATCCATTCGCGCTTGCCGATGATCAGGCCGGCCTGTGGTCCGCCCAGCAGTTTGTCGCCGGAGAAGCTGACCAGATCGACGCCGGCGGCGATCATCTGTTGCGGCATCGGTTCGTGCGGCAGGCCGTAGGCGGCCAGGTCGATCAGCGCGCCGGAGCCCAGATCGGTGGCCACCGGCAGGCCGCGCTCGCGCGCCAGTTCCACCAGTTGTGCCTCGTTCACGCTGCTGGCGAAGCCCTGGATTGCGTAGTTGCTGGTGTGAACCTTGAGCAAGAGGCCGGTCTCGGCGGTGACGGCGTTGCGGTAGTCCTTCAGATGGGTGCGATTGGTGGCGCCCACTTCCACCAGGCGGCAGCCGGCCTGGCGCATCACGTCCGGCATGCGGAAGGCGCCGCCGATTTCCACCATTTCGCCGCGCGACAGGATCACCTCGCGGCCGGCGGCGACGGTGGACAGCATGATCAGCACCGCGGCCGCGTTGTTGTTGACCACGCAGGCGGCTTCGGCGCCGGTCAGCTCGCGCAGCAGTTCGCTGACCGCCTGATCGCGGTGGCCGCGGCCGGCGCCCTGTAGATCGAACTCCAGCGTCGCGGCTTCGCGCATCGCCGCGCTCACCGCGTCCACCGCGGCCTCGGCCATAGGCGCGCGGCCCAGATTGGTGTGCAGCACGGTGCCGGACAGATTGAACACCGGCCGCATCGTCATGCGCTGGCGTTGCGACACCCGGTCGCCGATGGCGGCGGCCAGGCTGTCGTCGCTGTCGGCCCAGGCCGGCAAGGCGTGCTGTTCGCGGATGTATTGGCGCGCCTGCTCCAGCGTCTGGCGCACCGCCTCGGTCAAGGCGGCGTTGCCGTGGCGGCCCAGCAGGCGCGCCAGGCGGTCATGGCCCAGCAGGCGGTCTACCGAGGGCAGGCGGGTGTATAGCGTTTTCAAGTCCATGGCGGTTTCCGGCGCGGCGTCAGATCTCTGCATTTTACCCGCTTACGCTCGAGGACTGCCGGCTGCGTATAATGCGTGGATGCAGACACATCAAACGCCCCCATTCGCCGGCCTGACGCCGGACGCCATCCTGGACGCGGTGGACAGCCTGGGCCTTTACAGCTCCGGCAGCCTGCTGGCGCTGAACAGCTATGAGAACCGGGTTTACCAGATCGGCATCGAGGATGCCGCGCCGCTGGTGGCCAAGTTCTATCGGCCGGAGCGCTGGAGCGATGCGCAGATCCTGGAGGAGCACGCCTTCTCCCTGGCGCTGGCGGAACGGGAAATCCCGGTGGTGCCGCCGCTGGCTTTCAATGGCGCCACCTTGCACCATCACGGCGGTTTCCGCTTCGCGCTGTTCCCGCGCCGCGGCGGCCGGGTGCCGGAGCTGGGCGACGCGCGCACGCTGGAATGGATAGGCCGCTTCCTCGGCCGCATCCACGCGCTGGGGCGGGTGGAGGATTACGCGCAACGTCCGGCGCTGGATGTGAACAGCTTCGGCCGCGAGCCGGCGGAATATCTATTGCAGCACGCGGCCTTGCCGCCGGAGCTACGCGAGGTGTTCCGCGGCGTGCTGGAGCAGGCGCTGGCCGGCGTCGAGCGCGCCTATCAGCGCGCCGGCACGGTGGGCACGTTGCGGCTGCACGGCGATTGCCATGTCGGCAATATGCTGTGGACCGACGACGGCCCGCATTTCGTCGATTTCGACGATAGCCGCATGGGGCCGGCGGTGCAGGATTTGTGGATGCTGCTATCCGGCAGCCGCGAGGAGCAGTCGGCGCAATTGGCGGATGTGCTGGCCGGTTACGAGGATTTCTGCGAGTTCGACCTGCGCGAGCTGCATCTGCTGGAAGCGCTGCGCACCCTGCGCTTGATCCATTACAGCGCCTGGCTGGCGCGGCGCTGGCACGACCCGGCGTTTCCGGCGGCCTTCCCCTGGTTCAACAGCCAGCGTTACTGGGAGGAGCAGATCCTGACGCTGCGCGAGCAGATCGCGCTGCTGGACGAACCGCCGCTGTGGTCGGTCTAAGTCGGGGAGCGGTTGTTCACCCGGCGCTGGCCTCCTTGCTTTGCTGCATTCTTTCCTTGACCCAGGTTTCGAAGTGCGGCGCGTCCATCGGCTTGGCGATGAAATAGCCCTGGCCCATCAGGCAGCCGCGGTTACCCATGAAGTCGAGATCGGTGGTGGTTTCTATGCCTTCCGCCACCGTGGTCAGCTGCATGCGCTGCGCCAGCTCGATCACGCTGTTGAGCACCGCTTCCAGGTGCGGCTTGGTGGACACCGAGGTGACCAGCGACTGGTCTATCTTCAGCTCGGTGAAGGGGAAGCGGGTGAGTTGCTGCAGGGTGGCGAAACCGGTGCCGAAGTCGTCGATGGACAGGCCCAGGCCGCCCAGGCGCAGCCGGGCGGCGATGCCAATGGCTTCGGCCAGGTTGTCGGCGATGGCGGTCTCGGTGACTTCGAAGATGATGAAGCGCGGCGGCACATGGGTGCTGCGCAGCCGGTCCTCGATCTGCTGGGTCAGATCGTCTCCCTTCAGCGACAAGGCGGACAAATTCACCGACAGCGGCAGCCGCAGGCCGCGGCGCGCCCATTCCTGCCATTGTTTCAGCCCTTGATCCAGCATGCTCAGCGTCAGCTCGGTGGCCCAGCCGCTGGCCTCCACCACCGGGATGAAGCGGGCGGGGGAGATGATGCCATGTTCCGGGTGCTTCCAGCGCGCCAGCATTTCCGCGCCCTTGAGCAGGCCGCCGTTGAGGGTGACCTTGGGCTGGTAGTAGGGGATGATTTCCCCCTTGTCCAGCGCTTCGCGCACCTCTACTTCGCTGAACAGCTCGGCGTGATGTTCGTCTTCGCCCTTGGGCGTCCACACCCGCTTGAGCAGGTCCATCAGTTCGGGCTGGCGCAGCGGCTTTTTCAGGCCGCCCAGCACCGGCAGCCCCAGTTCCCGGCCCATCAATTCCACGGTGGAGATCAGCAGGTAATCCTTGCTGGAGGTGACCACCAGCGGCGCGGCCAGGCCTTCCCTGGCCATGTGCTGCATCACTTGCACGCCGTCCAGCTTGGGCATTTCCAGATCCAGCAGGATCAGGCTGGGAAGCTGCTCGCGCATCCGCTCCAGGCCTTCCTCGCCGTTGGCGGCCTGGCGGATCTGCTGCGCGCCCAGGCCTTGGCAGATCTCGCAGCCGTGCTGGCGCTGCAAGGTGCTGTCGTCGATGATCAGGACGTCCTGGATATCCAGTTGCATGGTGTTTCCTCGTTCAACGGCAAATCGCCTTGGCGATGGTGTCCAGCGACATCACTTCGTCGGCGGCGCCCAGGCGGATCGCCTCCTTGGGCATGCCGAACACCACGCAGCTTTCCTCATCCTGGGCGATGGTCTTGGCGCCGCAGTCGTGCATTTCCTTCAAGCCCTTGGCGCCGTCGTCGCCCATGCCGGTCATGATGATGCCCAGCGCGTTCTTGCCGGCGAACTTGGCGGCGGAGCGGAACAGCACGTCCACCGAGGGCTTGTGGCGGCTGACCAGCGGGCCGTCCACCACTTCCACCAGGTAGAAGGCGCCGCTGCGCTTGATCATCATATGCTTGCCGCCGGGGGCGATCAGCGCGCGGCCGGGCAGGATGCGGTCGCCGTTGCTGGCTTCCTTGACCTCGATCTGCGACAGGCTGTCCAGCCGCTCGGCGAAGGAGCGGGTGAATTTTTCCGGCATGTGCTGGACGATGGCGAGGCCGGGGCAGGTGCGCGGCAGCGCGGTGAGCACGGTTTCCAGCGCCTGGGTGCCGCCGGTGGAGGTGCCCACGGCGATGATGCGCTCGGTGGTGGCGAACATATTGCCGCCGGTGGGCGCGGACAGGATGGCGTCGGCGGACAGCTTGGGCCGGGTTTCCAGCGGGTTGGCCGCCGGCGCCGCGCCGGCCAGCGCGGTTCCGCCGGCCGAGGGCATCACCCGCACCCGGTTCATGCGCGCGGCGGCGGCGCTGCGCACCGCGTGCACCAGCTGGCTAGCGCTTTCCTCCAGGAAGCCCTTGACCCCGGCCATGGGCTTGGCGATGACTTCCACCGCGCCGGCCGCCATCGCCTGCACACTGATGTCGGTGCCTTTCTGGGTCAGCGAGGAGCAGATCACCACCGGCGTCGGCCGGCTGGCCATCAGTTGCTTGAGGAAGGTGATGCCGTCCATGCGCGGCATTTCGATGTCCAGCACGATCACGTCCGGCCACTGCTGCTTCATTTTTTCCATCGCGGCGATGGGGTCGGTGGCCACATCCATCACCGTCATGCCGGTGGCCTGGCTGAAAACCTGGCTCAGCACTTGGCGAACCACCGCAGAGTCGTCGACGATCAGCACCTTGATAGTCATGCCCGAGTCCTTGTCTTGTGCGCGGAAATCCTGCTCATGTCCGCATCTTGCGTTTGTTTTACCCACACATCGCCGGTGGCCAGATCGAACATCACCAGCCGCGGGCTGTTGCCGCCCAAATCCTCCGCCTGCACCGATAGCCCGAGTTGCTTGACCAGTTGGTAGGCCATGTCGATATTGCGCGACGGCACATCATGCGGCTGGTCGCGCTCCACGCCGGCCAGCACCGCGGCGCCGCCCACCAGCTTGGCCTGGAATTCCTGCAACGGCAGCCCGGACGCCAGCACCTCGTGCAGCATCAGCAGCATCGCCTCGTCGCCGTAGCGCCCGGACAGCGCGGCCGAGCGGCGATCGGTGCGGCGCGCCAGCAGGTAGTGGCACATGCCGCCTAGCTTGGCCTTGGGATGCCACAGCGTGATGGAGACGCAAGAGCCGAGCAGGGTGCGGACCTTGTGGTGTTTGTCGCCGAAGTACCAATCGCCGGGGTGCAGGAATATTTCATTGTCTTGTTTTGTCATTTCCTGGGTCCTTGTGCCGGAGAGTCAGCCAGACGACCGCTTCGTTCGTTTCAATGTAGAACAGTTGCCGCGTCGTTTCAGGGCGGATTCGGCGCGCCGGCGTCCGGCCGTTCGATGGCGAAGTAGGCGATTTGCCGCCGCAGCCGCTCCGCCTGCTTGTCCACTTCGGCGGCGGTGGCCGCCAGCGCCTCGCTGCTGGAGGTGTTGCGCTGGGACACGGAGCCCAGGCTGCCCATCGTGTCGCTGACCTGGGCCACGCCGCGCGCCTGTTCCTGGCTGGCGGAGCTGATGCCGGCCACCAGTTCCGCCGTGGCCGCGCTGCGTTCCAGGATGCCGCACAGCGCGCGCGCCGCCTGGCTGGCCTCGCGCTGGCCGTGGCGGGTCAAGTCGCCGATGTCGCGGGCGGCGTGCTGGCTGCGCTCGGCCAGCTTGCGCACATCGCCGGCCACCACGGCGAAGCCGCGGCCGTGCGGCCCGGCGGTGGCGGCTTCGATGGCGGCGTTGAGCGCCAGCAGATTGGTCTGGTAGGCGATGTCCTCGACGATTTGAATGCGGGCGGAGATCTGCTCCAGCGCCTGCTCCAGGGTCTGCACCGCCTGCTTGCCGTCGGCCACCTGGCTCGCTGCCTGATGAGCGGCGGCATTGGTCTGCTCCGCCTGCGCCAGATTGCGCTGGCTGACCGCGTTCATCTGGGCGCAGCCATTGGCGGTGGTATCGACGCTGAGCGCGGCCTCCCAGCTGTTTTGCGCCAGCGCTTCGGCGGTGGCGCGGATTTCGCGCGCGCTGTCGGCCAATTGACCGGCGCTGTGGCTCACTTCGTGAAGGATGGCGCTCAGGTGGCGGCAGCTGTGGCGTAGGATGCCGTCCACGCTGCGGCGCGCGCCCGGCGCCGGTTCGCTTTCTTGCCATAGCCGGCCGGCGGCCATGTCGCGCATGCGCTGCGCCAGCGCTTCCGGTTCCGCGCCCAGCACGCGCCATAGCTGGCGGTGTATCGCCCAGGCCAGCAGCAGTCCGCTCAGCAGGCAGCCGCCGGCGAGCGCGCGCAGCAGCGCCGTCAGTTCCCGGCAGCGTTGTTCCGCGCGCTGCGCCGCCTGCTGTCGCAGCGCGTGGGTTTCGGTCTGCAGTTGGCGCAAGGCGGCGAGGAAGTCCGGCGTGGCGCGGCCCAGCACCTTGCGCGCCTCGTATTTCTGGTTGGCGGAGGCCAGGCGCATCGCCAGGTCCAGTTGGACGAAGGCTTCGACGCGACGGTTTTGCAGCCGCCGCAACGCCTGTTGCAGCCCGGCCCGGCCCGGCGCCTGCTGCCGCGCGATGCCGTCGGCCAGCCGCTGTTCCAGTTCCAGATAGCGTCCGCGCGCGCTCTGGTAGCGCTCGCGCCAGGCGTCGATGTCGCGGCGGGTGGAGACGATGATCAAGGAACGGTAGCCGATGCGCATTTCCTGGATTTGGCCGTACATCCGGTCGCTGATCCGCGCGTGACGGCCATAGACCTGGGTGATGTCGTCCAGTTGGCGGTGATATGCCTCCAGCCCGTACAGGCCGGCGCCGATCAGGCTCAGCAACAGCAGCAGCAGCATGCCGAAGCCCAGCTTCAGTTGCCGCGACACGGTCAGGCCGAAGGAGGGCTGCGCGTGAGGGGAGGACATTGCGGCTCAGGCCTTTTCCGGCAGGCTCTCGACGGCGGCTTCCTGCTGGCCCAGGCTGGAGATCAGCGCCATTTCATCGACGGACAGCACTTTGTTGACGTTGAGCAGCACGATGAAATGGCTGTCCAGCTTGGCCATGCCGGCGATGAAATCGACGCGGATCTTGCTGCCGAATTGCGGCGGCGGTTCGATGTCGGCGTCGGGGATGGCCAGTACTTCGTGCACCGCGTCCACCAGGATGCCGATCAGCTGCAATTGTTCCTCGCCCTCCACCTCGATGATGACGACGCAGGTGCGGCGGTTGATTTCGGTTTCGCCGCGCGCGAAGCGCAGCGACAGATCGATCACCGGCACCACCGAGCCGCGCAGATTCATCACGCCGCGGATGAAGGGCGGCATCAGCGGCACATGGGTGGGTTTCAGGTATTCCAGGATTTCGCGTATCGCCAGGATGCCGATGGCGAACACGTCGTCGCCCAGCTGGAAGGTCAGGTATTGGCTGACGTCGGCCTGCGGCTCGGCGCTGTGCTCGTGCTTGCGCTGCAAATGGAGCGGTTTCATGGCGGGCTCCGGTTCAGAAGCGGATGAAGTCAGACTCTTCCGCCAGCGGCGCGTGCAGCGGCGCGGGGAAGTGGCTGGATTCGTGCCGCGCGCGCTGGCGCGGCGCCGGGCGGAAGTCCTCGTTGGCGCTCAGCTGGAAGTAGCCCATCAGCTCATGCAGGTGTTCGGCCTGATCGTTCATCTCCTCGGCGGTGGAGGCCAGCTCTTCGCTGGCGGAGGCGTTTTGCTGGGTGGTCAGGCTCAGTTGCTGGATGGCGGAATTGATCTGGCTGACGCCGCTGGCCTGCTCGTTGGAGGCGGCGGCGATTTCCTGCACCAGGTCGGCGGTGCGGCTGCTGGAGCGCACGATTTCTTCCAGGAACTGGCCGGCCTGTTCCGCCAGCTTGACGCTGCTGCCGGCCACGCCGCTGATTTCCTGGGCGGCGATCTGGCTGCGTTCGGCCAGTTTGCGCACCTCGGCCGCCACCACGGCGAAGCCCTTGCCGTGCTCGCCGGCGCGCGCGGCTTCGATGGCGGCGTTGAGCGCCAGCAGATTGGTCTGGTAGGCGATGTCGTCGACGATGCCGATCTTGTCGGCGATCTGGCGCATCGCGTCCACGGTGCGGCGCACCGCCTCGCCGCCTTCGGCCGCTTCGCGCGAGGCCTTGGTGGCGATGCTTTCGGTAACGCGGGCATTGTCGTTGGTCTGGCTGATGGAGGAGGACATCTCTTCCACCGAGGCCGAGGTTTCCTCAATGCCGGCCGCCTGTTCGCTGGCGGCCTGGGATAGTGATTGCGAGGTGGAGTTGATCTGCTGCGCGGCGCTGGACAAGGCTTCGGAGCCGCTCTTGACCTCGGCGATGATGGTGCGCAGCCGTTCTATGGTGGCGGCGATGGCGGCGCACAAGCTGGTCTGATCGCCCGGACGCAGCCGGATCTCGGTGTCCAGCTTGCCGTCGGCCACCTGGCGCATCACTTCGGATACATAGTGAGGTTCTCCGCCCAGGGTGCGCAGCAGATTGCGGGTGATCAAGGTGGCCAGGCCGGCGCTGATGACGACGGCGAACAACGAGAGGCCTATCATCACCCAGTGCGCCTGTTGATAACTGCCGTTGGCGTCGGCGGCGAGTTGGTCGTTGAGTTTGTCTTCCAGGTCGGCCAGCGCGTTCAATTGCAGATTGAACGCCTGCATCTGCGGCGCGATTTCGTTCTGCATGATTTTCTTGGCGTCTTCCTGGCGGCCCTGGTTGGCCAGGTCCACCGCCTTGTCCACCTGTCCCAGGGTGGCGGGGCGCATGTTCTGGATGCGGCCCAGCAATTCCAGCTCCTGCGGGGTGTTGTTGTCAGCCTGGCGGAAGATATCGGCCAGCTTTTTCTCGCGTTCCATATAGGTTTGCTTGGAGGCTTGATAGGCTTGCAGCGCCGCGCTGATGTCGGACGGCCCTTCCGCCAGCATCACATTGCGGTAGGCGATGCGGATGTCCTGGTTGTCGCTGACCAGCAGCCGCGCTTGCCGGCTTTCCTGGTTGTTGAACGTGGTGATGTTGCGCAGGGCGCTGTTGCTGACTTCCAGGCCGTACAGTGCGCAGCTGACGCAGATCAGCATCAGCACGATGATCAGGCCGAAGCCCAGGCCGAGCTTCTGCGCTATGGTCATGCCGTTTTTCGATTGGCTCATTGGGCGCTCCTATCCGTTTTCGCCGCCGGGTTGCTAGTGCCAGGTTCCCATTCCCGAGCGAGCGAGGGCAGGGTGTAGCGTTCCGCCTCTTTTTGGGTGGCATGGTGGATCAAGGCGGGCACGTCGAGAATCAGCGCGACTTCGCCGGTGCCCAGAATGGTGGAGCCGCTGATGGCCTTCAAATGGCGGAACAGGCTGCCCAGCGGCTTGATCACGGTCTGGAATTCCCCCAGCAGCGCGTCCACCACCAGGCCGGCCTTGCGCTCGCCGTAGTGGACCACCACCACGTTGCGGCGCTTGGCCGCGACGGCGGGCAAGTCCAGGAAGTTGTCCAGCCGCAGCAGCGGCAACAGCTCGCCGCGCAGGTTCAGGCAGTCGTGCACGCTGTCCCTGTCCAGCGCGGCCGGCAGTTCTATGCATTCGATCACCGCTTCCAGCGGCACCACGAAGGTGGCGGCGCCCACTTCCACCAGGAAGCCGTCGATGATGGCCAGGGTCAGCGGCAGCCGGATGCGGAAGGTGGTGCCCAGGCCGAGTTCGGATTCGATGTCTATGGTGCCGCGCAACTGCTCTATGCTTTTTCTCACCACATCCATGCCCACGCCGCGGCCGGAGATGCTGGTCACCTGGTCCGCGGTGGAGAAGCCGGCCTCGAAGATCAGCCGGAACACATCCTGCTCCGGCAGCGCCATGTCGGCCGGCAGCAGGCCGCGCTCCACCGCCTTGGCCAGAATGCGCGCCTGGTTGAGCCCGCCGCCGTCGTCGGCCACTTCGATGACGATGCTGCCGGATTCGTGGTAGGCGTTGAGCCAGACATGGCCTTCGGCCGGCTTGCCGGCGGCCAGCCGTTGCGCGGTGGTTTCGATGCCGTGGTCGATGGCGTTGCGCACGATGTGCATCAGCGGATCGCCCAGCTTTTCCACCATGGATTTGTCCAGCTCGGTTTCCGCGCCGGAGATATGCAGCTGGATGTCCTTGCCCAGTTCGCGCGAGACATCGCGCGCCACGCGCGGGAAGCGGCTGAAGATTTCGCCTATCTGTATCATGCGCATCGACAGCGTGCCGGCGCGGATCTGTTCGATCAGATTGGCGATGGCCTGGGTGGATTCCACCAGCGCGCTTTGTTGCGAGCGGCGCGCCACCAGATTGGCGGCGGCGCCGGCGATCACCAGCTCGCCGATCAGATTGATCAGGCTATCCAGCTTGCCGGCTTCCACCTTGATGAACTTGCTTTCCGCCTGTTTGGCGCTCTTGGCTTCGCCGCCGCCCTTGGCGCGGCCGGGCGCGGCTTCCGTTGGCTGGGCGGGTTCGGATGATGTCGCGTTCGCTTCCGGTTCCGGCATTGCCGTCTCGGCCGGCGTGTCGGCATCGGCGTAGGTCCAGGCCGTGTCCGCGTCGACGCCGACGGCAGCCGTCGGCGCATCGGCATCCAGTCCAAGGCGCAGCCATACCGCGCGCACCGCGGCGGCCTCGGCCGCGTCGGCGCTGGCCAGCGCCGCGGCCTGCTGCGCCGGCGTGGCCGGCCATGGCCAGATGTGGACTTCGCTGTCTTCGCGGGCGAACTCGAACACATCGGCCAGGGTTTGTTGTTCCGCCGGGCTGCGGTAGCGCGCCTCCAGGCGCAGGTAATTGGTTTCCGGATTGAAGTCCGCGCCAGCCGGTAATTGGGTGGCCACCGCCTCGATCTGTTCGATTTCGCCTATGGTGGCGAGGTAGCGGATGAAGGAGGAGGGGTCCATGCCGTTGCGCAGCATGTCCGGGCCGAAGCGCAGCGACAGCAGCCATAGCCCGGACCTGGGCTCATCGGGCTCAGGCTCGGCCGGCATGGCGGGTTCCGCCGCCGCGGGCGGCGCGGCGGCTTCCGGCTCCGGAGCCGCGCCGGTTTGGGTATAGGCGGCCAGCTCGGCCAGCAGCTCGGGCTGGGCGAAGCGGTCCAGGCTGTCCTTGGCCGCCAGCGCGGCCAGCATTTCCTTGACGTGATCGTGACAGCGCAGCAGCAGGCCGGTCAGCATATCGTCCAGGCGCAGCTTGCCGTCGCGCAGCTGGTCCAGCGCGTTTTCCACTTCATGGGTGAAGGCGACGATGATGTCGAGGCCGAACAAGCCGGCCGAGCCCTTGATGGTGTGCATCGCGCGGAACAGCGCGTTCAGCTGTTCGCTGGTGGTGTTGTCCGCTTCCACGTCCAGCAGGATGCGTTCCATCTCGCCCAGCAGCTCGTTGGACTCCTCGAAGAAGGTTTGCAGCGCCAGTTCAAGATCCATGCGCCAGTTCCTCCAGCGGCAACATCGCTTGCAAGCCGATCAGGCGGATGAAGTCCTGCACCGGCTGGCTGGGCGCGATGAATTGCAGCGCGACGCCGCGCGCGCCGGCTTCGCCGCGCAGCCAGATCAGCACCTGGGCGATGGCGCAGTCCAGTTCGCTGACGCAGGACAGTTCCAGCTGGATGGCGGTGTGCTTGCCCAGCGCCTCGGCCAACTGCTGGTGCAGTTCCGCCGCCTGGTAAATGGTCTGTTCGCCGCTCAGCGTCAACTGGAACGGCGTGGTGGACAGCGCGGCGGGCGCGCTGTGCTGGGCGTCTGATTTTTTGCGGGCGCGCGCCATGTCGGGCTCCCGGTCAGGGCAGGATCAATTTGGAAACGGCGGTCAGCAGCACCGGAGGCTGAAACGGCTTGACCACCCAGGCCTTGGCCCCGGCGGCCTTGCCTTCCTGCTTCTTTTCCTCGGACGATTCCGTGGTCAGCATGATCACCGGGGTGAATTTGTAATTGGGGTGGACCTTGATATTGCGCAGCAGAGCGATGCCGTCCATCAGCGGCATGTTCACGTCGGAAACGATCAGATGGACCTTGCGCCCATCCAGCACGTCCAGCGCTTCCTGGCCGTTGGCGGCCTCCAGCACCTCATAGCCCGCGCCGGCGAGCGTCATGCGCACCACCTGCCGCAGGCTGGCCGAATCATCGACGATGAGTATGGTCTTGGCCATCTGGAACATTCCCCGAATCAAAAAAATGTGATGTTGTTTTGCTTATCGCCGGATTCCGCCTGGTCGCTGCTGTGCAGGACACGCTGCTCATGGGTGGTATAGCTGTTTTTCAGCGCTTCCAGCCAGGCGGCGGTGTCCGGCGGCTCCGGCCGGTGCTCGGCCGCCGCCAGCGCCAGGGTGATCACGTTCTCCAGCCGGCGCATATCGTTTTGCACGCCGCTGAGGATCTGATCGACGCGATCCTGGAATTGCAACTGCACCAGGATGTCTTCCAATGCCTGCGGCAAGCTCTGCGCAAACGCCGCTTCCTCGTCCCGGGGCGCGGCGGCGTCCGGGTTCAGCGGCGCCTGCGCCCGCACCGGTTCGTGCGCCATCTGCGCCAGGCTGCCCATCGCCTTGTCGATCTGGGTTTGCAGCCGGGCCAGCTGCTCCAGCGTGTCGTTGCCCAGCTGTTCCATATTCTGCTCGCTGTCCAGCTGGCGGCCGTTGACCAGGCTGCGCACCAGGTTTTGCAAGGTGTTGGCGGACTGGCCCAGCGTGTGCAGGTGGATGGCGAGATCGGTCTGCTGCCGGGTGGCGTTCTGCAGCAATTCCAGCATGTGTTTGAGCCGGCTTTCCGCTTGCGCCAGCGCCGTCTTGTCGGTGTGCTCGCCGGCTTGCCGCACCGAGCCGCCCACCTGGCGCAGAATGCCGTCGAAGCGCATGGTCAGCCGATTGGCGGCGTCGTCCATCTGTTCCTTGCCCAGCGCGATGTGGCCGGTCCACAGCGGCAGCAGCGCGCAGATGTGGTTGGCGAAACCCTGCCAGTAATCGTCGGCGCGCGGCGTGGCCAGCGTCGGCGCGGTGGCGGGCCAGAGCAACGCCAGCGCCAATGCCGCGCTGCTGAGCGCCAGCCCCGCCCAGAGCCAGGGATGGCCGTGGAACAGCCAAAACAGGACTCCGCCGTTGATGGCCAGGCCCAGCAGCAGGCGATGTCTTGGCGTCAGGGGCGGGAGAGCCATGTCGATTAACCGGGATAGAAAAAAGTCATACCTTTTTTGTAGTTGTTGGTTTTTTCTTATGCAAACGGACGGCGTGGCCAAGATGTTTGCCGACGCAATGAAAAAAGCCTCCGTGATGGAGGCTTGGGGGGCAGACTTGGAACCGTTGCTCAGCCGGGGAACAGCAAGGGATTGACCCCGCTGCGGGCGAAGCCGCGCTGCTCCAACTGTTGATCCAGCGCCAGCGTGGCGAGGTCGTCGGCCGCCGGTTCGGCATTCAGATCCTTGTCCAGAGCCAGGATCTTCAGATAGCTGCCGCAGTCGCCGCAGCTTTCGCCGCGCACCGCGGCCTGCTGGCTGTCGCCTTGCTCCAGCGACCAGTAGCCGATGTCGCGCGTGGCTTCGCAATTGCTGCACTTGGCGCGCACCAGATGCCATTCGCTCTCGCACAGGCTGCAATGAAGATAGCGCAGGCCGGACTCGTTGCCGAGGCGCACCACGCTGGCCACCGGCGGCATCGCGCACACCGGGCACAGGTGGTGGGCGTCGTCGGGTTCGGCCACCGCCGTCACCTGCAATTGCGCGGCCAACTGGCTGAAGTAGACCGACAGCGCCGCCCACAGCAGCGGCGCCCGCGCCGAGCCTACGGCGGCGAAGTCGCCGTCCAACAGCGCGCGCGCGGCGCTTTCCAGCGCGGCGTCGTCAGTCTGTTCCAGTTCGCGCGCCATCTGGCCGGCGGGGCCGGGCAGGGCGGCGAGCTCCGCGCACAGCGCGCGCAGCAGATCGCGCCACACCGGGTCGCGCGGCCAGGCGGCGGCGCCCAGCGGCGGCAGGCCGTGTTCGGCGCAATGATGGAAGTAATCGCCGCGCTGCGGCAGCGTCACCGGCTGTTCGCGCACCAGGCGGTGCTGAGCCGCGGCGATGCGGGCGGCGAAGGCCAGATAGGCCGCCATCGGGTGGCCGTCGGCCAGCGCCGTGAGGCGCTGGCTGCGGGCCAGATAGCGTTCGGCGGGCTGGGGCAGCAACAACGGCGGGATCTCTCCCGCCGCGGTTTGCAGCCGGCCAGCCTCGTCCAGGGGGACGATGCGTATGCTCATGGCTTGTTCTTGTCTCCGGTCATTTCACGATACCAGCGCGGATGATGCTTCTTGGCCCAGGCATGGGTGACCACGCCTTCCACCATCGCCCGTATCGTGCCGCGCACCCAGATGGCGGCGTAGACGTGGACGATGATGCCGGCGATCAGGATCAGCGCGCTCCAGGCGTGCAGTAGCAGCGCCACGCGGATCACCGGGATGGGGAAGTACAGCGCGAAGTACGGCCGCCACATGATGAAGCCGGTGCACACCAGCATCAGCATGCAGCCGGTCATCAGCCAGAACATGCCTTTCTGGCCGCCGTTGTACTTGCCGATGTCGCCGACCTCGTGGCCGGACAGCACCGACTTCACCGCCATCATCCACTTCACGTCTTCCTTGTCCAGGAAGTTGTGATGCCAGTAGCGCAGGAACTGACGCGCGAAGCCGAGGAACATCAGCACCCCGACGAAGGGGTGGATGATGCGCGCCAGCTGCGGCGTGCCGAACACGCCGGTCAGCCAGAAGAAGGCCGGGTAGAAGAAGGCCAGGCCGGAAATCGCCAACAGCACGAAGCACACCGCCACGATCCAGTGGTTGACGCGCTCCGCCGCGCTGTAGCGCTTGATCAGCTTTTCCTTGCTCATGCCTGTTCCTCCTCTTCCTCTTCCGCCTTATTGGGGCCGACGCCGATGTAGTGGAAGAAGCCGAACAACACCGAAGCCGCCAGGCCTATGGTGGACAGCGGCTTGAGGATGCCCTTCCACAGGCTGACCACCGGGCTGATCTTGGGATCCTTGGCCAGGCCGGAATACAGCTCCGGCTTGTCGGCGTGGTGCAGCACGTACATCACGTGGGTGCCGCCCACGCCTTCCGGATCGTACAGCCCGGCGTTGGCGTAGCCGCGGGTCTTCAGCTCTTCCACCCGGTCGTGGGCGTAGGCCTGCATATCGGACTTGGTGCCGAAGCGGATGGCTCCGGTGGGACAGGTCTTCACGCAGGCCGGCTCCTGGCCCACCATCACCCGGTCGGAACACAAGGTGCATTTATACGCCTTGTTGTCCTTCTGGTTGATGCGCGGCACATTGAACGGACAGCCGGAGATGCAATAGCCGCAGCCTATGCAGTGCTCGGACTGGAAGTCCACGATGCCGTTGGCGTACTGGATGATGGCGCCCGGCGACGGGCAGGCCTTCAGACAGCCCGGATCGGCGCAGTGCATGCAGCCGTCCTTGCGGATCAGCCATTCCAGCTTGCCGCTTTCCTCCACCTCGCTGTAGCGCATCACCGTCCAGCTGTGGGCGGTGAGGTCGGCCGGGTTGTCGTAGACGCCGACGTTGTGGCCCACTTCGTCGCGGATGTCGTTCCACTCCGAGCAGGCCACCTGACAGGCCTTGCAGCCGATGCAGGTGGACACGTCGATCAGCTTGGCCACCTCGGCCTTGTAATCGCGCACCACCGGCGGCTGAGTGGGACTGGCGGAGCGGCGCAGGATATCTTGCGATTGCAGTGATGACATGGTCGCTCCTTACACTTTCTCGACGTTGACCAGGAAGGACTTGAATTCCGGCGTCTGGGTGTTGGCGTCGCCTACGAAGGGCGTCAGCGTGTTGGCGCTGAAGCCTTTCTGGGCCACCCCTTCATAACCCCAGTGAATCGGAATCCCGACCTGGTGCACCGTCTTGCCGTTGACCTGCAGCGCGCGGATGCGCTTGGTCACCACCGCCTTGGCCTTGATATAGCCGCGCTTGGACGACACTTTCACCGTGTCGCCGTGGGCGATGCCTTTCTCCTTGGCCAGCGCCTCGCCGATTTCCACGAACTGCTCCGGCTGGGCGATCGCGTTCAGGCGCGCGTGCTTGGTCCAGCCGTGGAAGTGCTCGGTCAGACGGTAAGTGGTGGCCGCGTACGGGAAGGCGTCGTGCTTGCCCATCTGTTCGCGGTCCGCCGGGAACACCCGCGCCGCCGGATTGGACACCACCTTGGGATGCAGCGGGTTGGTGCCCAGCGGCGTTTCGAACGGCTCGTAGTGCTCGGGGAACGGGCCTTCCGCCATCTTGTCGAGCGCGAACAGCCGCCCCAGGCCCTCGGCCTGCATGATGAACGGCGCCATGGCGCTGCCGGGCGGCTCGTCGGCCTTGAAGTCCGGCACGTCCACGCCCACCCATTTTTCGCCGTTCCACTTGATCAGCGTCCGTTTCTTGTCCCACGGCGTGCCGTCCGGCTTACAGGAAGCGCGGTTGTACAGCACGCGGCGGTTGGCCGGCCACGCCCAGGCCCAGCCCAGGGTATTGCCCAGCCCGGACGGATCGCTGTTGTCGCGGCGCGCCATCTGGTTGCCGGCCTGGGTCCAGCTGCCGGCGAAGATCCAACAGCCGGAAGCGGTGCTGCCGTCGGCCTGCAATAGCGCGAAGCCGGACAACTGCTCGCCTTTCTTGGCCAGGAACTGCCCCGGGTTCTTGGGGTCCGGGATGTCCGCCAGCGCCTTGCCGTTGAGCTCCTTGGCCAGTTCCTCCGGCTTGGGCTCGTGCGGATCGCCGTAAGCCCAGGACAGATTCATGATGGCCTCGGCGTTCTTGCCGCCGTCCTTGGCGTACTGAGCCTTCAGACGAGTAAAGATGCCGGCCAGGATTTCCGCGTCGGTGATGGCTTCGCCCGGCGCGTCCGCGCCTTTCCAGTGCCATTGCAGCCAGCGGCCGGAGTTGACCACCGCGCCGTCTTCTTCGGCGAAACAGGTGGTGGGCAGGCGGAACACCTCGGTCTGGATCTCCGCGCTCTTCACATCGTTCTGCTCGCCGTGATTCTTCCAGAAAGTGGAAGTGTCGGTGGCCAGCGGGTCCATGATCACCAGGTATTTCAGCTTGGAAAGCGAGGCCACCACCTTGTTCTTGTCCGGGAAGGCCAGGATGGGGTTGAAGCCTTGGCAGAAATAGCCGTTGATCTTGCCCTGATGCATCAGCTCGAAGTACTGCAGCACGTCGTAGCTCTTGTCCCACTTGGGCAGCCAGTCATAGCCCCACTGGTTGTCGGCGGTGGCCTTGTCGCCCCACATCGCCTTCATCAGCGAAACGAAGAACTTGGGATAGTTCTGCCAGTAGTTCATCTGCCCGTCGGCCAGCGGCTTGCTGGTGTACTTGCCCAGATAGGACTCCAGCGTGGGCTCCTTCTCCGAGGGCATGTTCAGATAACCCGGCAAGCTGGTGGACAGCAGGCCGATATCGGTCAGACCCTGGATGTTGGAGTGGCCGCGCAGCGCGTTGACCCCGCCGCCGGCCATGCCCATATTGCCCAGCAGCAGCTGGATCATCGCCATGGTGCGGATGTTCTGCGAACCGATGGAGTGCTGAGTCCAGCCCAGCGCGTACAGGAAGGAGGTGGTCTTGTCGTGGGCGCCGGTTTCCGCCAGGTATTCGCAGACCTTGAGGAAGGCGTCCTTGGGCGTGCCGCAGACGGTTTCCACCATTTCCGGCGTGTAGCGGGCCACGTGCTCGCGCATCAGATTGATCACGCAGCGCGGGTCGGACAGGCTGTCGTCGCGCTTGGCCATGCCCTTGTCGTCCAGCTGGTAGGACCAGGTGGATTTGTCGTAGCTGTGCTTGTCGGCGTTGTAGCCGGAGAACAGGCCGTCGTCGAACTTGAAGTCCGGGTTCACCAATAGCGCGGCATTGGTGTAGGCCAGCGTGTATTCCTTGTTGTACTTGCCGGTTTGCAGCAGGTAGCGGATCACGCCGGACAGGAACGCAATGTCCGTGCCGGTGCGGATGGGGGCGTAATAATCCGCCACAGACGCCGTGCGGGTGAAGCGCGGGTCGATGACGATCAGTTTCGCCTTGTTGCGGGTCTTGGCCTCAATCGCCCAGCGGAAGCCCACCGGGTGCGCCTCTGCCGCATTGCCGCCCATGACGACGATGAGGTTGGCGTTCTTGATGTCGACCCAATGGTTTGTCATGGCACCGCGACCAAATGTTGGGGCAAGACTTGCCACCGTTGGTCCGTGTCATACACGCGCCTGGTTGTCGACCGCCAGCAGCCCCAGGCTGCGGGTGAATTTGTGCGTCAGCCAGCCCGCCTCGTTGCTGGACGCGGAAGCGGCCAGGAAACCGGTGGTCAGCCAGCGATTGACGGTGACGCCGTCGGCGTTCTTCTCGACGAAGTTGGCGTCGCGGTCGCGTTTCATATGGGCGGCGATGCGCTCGAAAGCCTCGTCCCAGCTGATGCGCTTGTATTCGTTGGAGCCCGCTTCGCGCACTTCCGGGTAGCGCAGGCGGTTGGGGCTGTGGATGAAGTCGATCAGGCCCGCGCCCTTGGGACAGAGCGCGCCGCGATTGACCGGGTGATCCGGATCGCCTTCAATGTGGAAAATATCGGCTTTGGCGTTCTTGGCGCCGTCGCCCAGGCTGTACATCAAGATGCCACAGCCCACCGAACAGTATGGACAGGTATTCCGGGTTTCCGTCGCGCGCAGCAATTTATAGCTGCGGGTGTCGGCCAGCGCGGTTTCGGGCATGAAGCCCAGCGTCGCGATGGTGGTGCCTGCCATGCCGCCGGCGCAGAGCTTGAAAAACTGCCGTCTGCTGACTTGCATGGGTTTGTCTCCTTGGTATGAACCTGGCGCCCCTGACCCACCAAGGGCGCATTGCTCACTCACAGCGGAAAATCTATTATCGCCGTAGGTATCAATTAGTACAAACTATTGCGGTGGATCACAGGTTAATTCTATGACAATAAATGACGCGCTGACGGGCGCGGCGCTGGGCTTGGACATCGTCGACTGCCGCGACGGCCTTGCCCGCTCCCGCCAGGACTGGGTGGCGGTGGAGGCCCCGGTGGCGCTGGTGTACAACGGCTTGTCCCACGTGGTGATGATGGCCAGCCCGCGGGAACTGGAAGACTTCGCGCTGGGCTTCAGCCTGGCCGAGGGCATCATCGCCCATCCGGGCGAAATCTACGGCATCGACATCATCCCCGGCGAGCGCGGCGTGGAAGCGCGCATCGATCTGGCCTCGGCCCGCTTCATGGCCTTGAAGGAGCGCCGCCGCCAGCTGGCCGGGCGCACCGGCTGCGGCCTGTGCGGCGTGGAGCAGCTGGCCGAAATCCACCGGCCGCTGCCGCTCCTGCCGCGGACCCAAAGCTTTAGCCTGGACGCGCTGGCGCGCGCCTTGCCGGCGCTGCAGCAGGCGCAAAGCCTGTCCCAGGCCACCGCCTGCGCCCATGCCGCCGCCTGGGTGGGGCAGGACGGCGCGCTGCTGCATGTCAGCGAGGACGTGGGCCGCCATGTGGCGCTGGACAAGCTGATCGGCGCGCGCGCGCGCCAGGGCTGGCGCGACGGCGCCGCCATCGTCACCAGCCGCGCCAGCTATGAAATGGCGCAGAAGGCCGCCGCCGCCGGCATCGAGATCCTGATCGCGCTGTCCGCGCCCACCTCGCTGGCGGTGGAGATGGCCGCGCGCTACGGCCTGACCCTGATTGGCTTCGCCGGTCACGGCCGCGCCAATCTGTACAGCTGCCCCGAGCGTTTGCGCATGTAATCCAACAGAAATAATCTGCCAGCAAACGGCATCTCAGCCATGGATTGATGCCGGCAAGCGCCGCTGTGCCGGCAGCTTGCGCCGCGGCGCGCCGGGCGCGGCCGGCAGTGGGTTTTGCGTTGCAGCATGCGCGGAGAATTCCGCCTTGCAATTCTGGCCAGGATAGGGTCAGAATCGAAGCTCGACATTTCAACCCTTTCGAATATAAGAAACAAGCATGGCACTCATCGTACAAAAGTACGGCGGCACTTCGGTTGGAACCACCGAACGGATCAAGAACGTTGCCCGCCGTGTCGCCAAGTGGAAGTCGCAGGGACATGATGTCGTGGTGGTGGTGTCCGCCATGAGCGGCGAAACCAACCGCCTCATCGCCCTGGCAAAGGAGATTCAGGACTATCCGGACCCGCGCGAGCTGGACGTGGTGGTATCCACCGGCGAGCAAGTCACCATCGGCCTGCTGGCGATGGCGCTGAAGGAAATCGGCGTGCCGGCCAAGAGCTACTGTGGCTGGCAGGTGAAGCTGGTTACCGACAACGCCCACACCAAGGCCCGCATCCAGGAGATAGACGACGCCGCGATGCGCTCCGACCTCAATGAAGGCCGCGTCGTCATTGTCGCAGGCTTCCAGGGCGTGGACGAGGACGGCGACATCACCACGCTGGGCCGTGGCGGCTCGGACACCTCCGCCGTGGCGCTGGCCGCCGCGCTGAAGGCCGACGAATGCCAGATCTACACCGACGTGGACGGCGTTTACACCACCGATCCGCGCGTGGTGCCGGAAGCGCGCCGCCTGAAGACCGTCACGTTCGAGGAAATGATCGAAATGGCGTCGCTGGGCTCCAAGGTGCTGCAGATCCGCTCGGTGGAATTCGCCGGCAAGTACAAGGTTCGTTTGCGCGTGCTCTCCAGCTTCGAAGACGAAGGCGAAGGCACCCTGATTACGTATGAGGAAGATGAAAGCATGGAAAAGGCCGTTGTCGCAGGCATCGCATTTGACCGTAACGAAGCGCGCATCAACGTCAAGGGCGTGCCGGACAAGCCTGGCATCGCCTACCAGATTCTGGGGCCGATCGCCGATGCCAATATCGAAGTGGACATGATCATCCAGAACGTGGGCGAAAACGGCGCGACCGATTTCTCCTTCACCGTGCCGCGCGGCGAATTCCAGCGCGCGCTGACCATTCTGCGCGAAGTGCAGACCCATATCGGCGCCGCCAAGATCGACGCCGACGACAAGGTGGCCAAGATCTCCATCGTGGGCGTGGGCATGCGTTCGCATTGCGGCATTGCCTCCACCATGTTCCGCACCCTGGCGGAAGAGGGCATCAATATCCAGATGATCTCCACCTCGGAAATCAAGGTATCGGTGCTGGTGGACGAGAAGTATCTGGAACTGGCGGTTCGCGTTTTGCATAAAGTTTTCGGACTGGACCAGCCGGCGTAAATAATTTCGGATACACGCTTGACAGAGGGCGCAGCGCTAATTAATATGGCGCTCTCTGAACGGAGAAATGGCCGAGTGGTCGAAGGCACTTCCCTGCTAAGGAAGCATACGGGCTTAAACCTGTATCGAGGGTTCGAATCCCTCTTTCTCCGCCAGTTCAGCGCACCCGTAGCTCAGTTGGATAGAGTATCTGGCTACGAACCAGAGGGTCGGGCGTTCGAATCGCTCCGGGTGCGCCACAACTTAGTGTCCCTATAGTTTAGCGGTTAGAACACCGCCCTTTCACGGCGGTAGCCGGGGTTCGATTCCCCGTGGGGACGCCAGATTTAGAAAAACCCATCGCGCAAGCGGTGGGTTTTTTGCATTTCTAATGCCGTTTATCCGGCGGAGCACTGCCTGGTTGGACAGATCTCCCTTCGTCTCCCATTTCTAAGCTGCCTATCCGGCAGAGAACGAGCTGTTTTTCATCAGCAACCCGGCGGAGCTTTTCTAAGCTGCCCATCCGGCAGAGAACTTCAGCACATCGCGACCGAGCCGGCCTTTTGATTTCTAAGCTGCCCATCCGGCAGAGAACACTTTCGGTTCTGCAGGGCAATCATCACGACCTTTCTAAGCTGCCCATCCGACAGAGAATGAGCGCGCGCCCGAGGAGTAACCCGCTTTCGCTTTCTAAGCTGCCCATCCGGCAGCAGCACGGCGCGCGGCTAGCTTTTGGCGGGCCGTGTAAAACACTGCTCCACCACCTGTTCGCCCCAGCGCGCTCCGGGCCGCTCCTCGCTCAAGACAAAGCCGAAGGCCTCGTACAAATGCCGCGCCGCCAGCAGGCCCTGGAAGGTCCACAGCCGGACGGCGAGGCGCTGCTGATCGCAAAACGCCATTGCCTGTTCCATCATGCGGCGGCCAAGACCGCTGCCGCGCGCCTCCTCGTCCAGAATGAACCAGCGCAGCTGCGCCTGCCCCGGCGCGTCCGGCTCCGCCGCAATCACCAAGGAACCGATGATGCGTCCGTCGCGCAAGGCCAGCCACAGCTGATTGCCGGGCTGGCTCAGGCGGCCGAGGAAGTCGGCCAGGCCGGTGGCCACTTGCCGTTCGAAAAAAGCGCCGAAGCCGGCGTGGGCGTGGTAATAGCGCGCATGCATGGCGACAATGCTGCCCAGCGCGCCGCAACGGTAACCGGTTTCAACGGCGATGGGCGCCGCGGCCGGCGGCGTGTGCTCGGCGTGCCTGGCTTCCAGCGCCGCCGCGTAGCAATTCAGGCCCTGTTCCACCTGGCGCTGCTGCTCCGCCGACAGGTGGACGAGGGCGCCGCCCACCTGGCCGCGGCCGTAGTCCTGCAACTGCGCGAACAGCTGCTGGCCGGACGGGCTCAAGGCCAGCAGCTTGGTCCGGCCGTCGCTGGGGCTGGCCTGCTCCAGCAGCTCGCCGCCCTGCGTCAGTTTGCGCACCAGCCGGCTCACCGTGGATTTTTCCAGCTGCAGCTTGTCCGCCAACTGGCTGGCGGACAAGCTGCCGGCCAGGCCGATCTCCACCACCGCATGCACGGCGGAAGCGGAGTGCCGGCTCATGGCCAGGGTGCTGCGCATGAAACCCAGCTCGCGCACGATGCGCCGCGAGGCGGAGCGGATCTGGTCGATGACAAGCTGCTGCGGCTGTGTAGGGTTCATGCGCGCTCTCCTGTGATAATGGTTGTAACATACAACTAAATAGTTGCTTGTTACAACAAATCGTGAGCGCGCCAGCCGTTCAGAACTTGTGGTTCACCTCCACCCACCACTGGCGGCCATAGGGCAGATAGCTGCCCACCGGGTAGTAGGGCCAGTTGCTGGTATCGTCGCGCTTGATGGTGTCCAGCACATTGTTGACGATGAGCCCCACCGAAGTCTGCTTGCTCCATTGATACTGAGTGCTGAAATTGGCCAGCACCGTGGGCGTCAGATTGCCATTGCCGCTGGCCTTGGGAATCTTGCCATAGCGGGTCAGCAGCACGGTGGACGACCAAGGGCCGATGTCCCAGCTCAGGCTGGTGTCCAGCTTGTCCGGCCAATCGGTGTTTTCCGGGTCGTTCAACATATTCTTTTCCACATCGCCGGCAAACTGCTGGTAAGTGTGTTTCAGCACCTTGGTGTAATTGGCTTTCAGCAGGAAGCTGCCCCAGCTGGCGGTTTTCCAGCGCAGCTTGCCGGCGATGTCGAAACCGCTGGTGCGCTCGCTGGCGGCGTTGATCGGGTTGACCACGATCTGCTTGATCGCGCCCGGATTGATCAAGGCATTGGCCGGATTGCGCTGCACTCGGCGCAGCGTGTCCTGGCACAGCTGGGACGACGCATCCAGCACGCCGGCGCGGCACTGCGCCTCGTCGCGCAACAGCTTGTCGCCGCTCAGGTCGGTGACCAGATCATTGATGGCGATGTCCCAGTAATCCACCGAAATATCCGCGCTGCTGCTGGGCGACCACACAAAGCCGAAGCCGTAGGACTTGCCGTTTTCCGGTTTCAGTTCGGCGTTGCCGTTCTTCACGTAGTCCGCGCCCGGCGACATGCTTTTGTAGTCGCAGCTGGCCAAGGGCTGGCCGGCCTGGGCGCAACGCCAGTAATCAGTGCTGGATGAGTAATAGCCGCGGCTCTGGGTCAGGAACAGATAATTCATGTCCGGCGCGCGGAAGCTGGTGGCGTAACTGCCGCGCAGCAGCAAGCTGTTCAGCGGTCGGAACGCCAGGCCGGCGCCGTAAGTGAACTTGCCGGCGCTGCTGTCCGGCAGTTGGTAGCGGTCGTAACGGCCGGATAGCGTCAGGTCCAGCCGCTTCAACACCGGGATGAACAACTCACCGCCCAGCGCCTGGCGCGAGCGGGTGCCGCCGGCGTGCACGGCCGGCGAGGTGTTGTAGAACGCGCCCTGATTGATCAGCGGGTCCGGATCGTTGCTGAAGCCCTGGCTGCCCCATTCCAGCGTGCCGGCCAGTTTCACCGCGCCGGCCGGCAGCTTGAACAACTCGCCGCTGCCGCTCAGGCTGAGCGCCTGCAGCCAGGACTTGTTCTGGCTCACCGAGCGCCCGGCGATGCTGTCGAACTCCGCCTGCGTCAGCCGGCGGTTGAACGGCCCGGCCGACGGCGCGTAAATCGGCACCCCCTTGGCGTCCACGCCCTGCTGCTGGCCCAGGAAGAAACTGTCCGCATTGGCCAGCAGCCGCGGCGCGATGTTCTGGCTGGTATAGATGGACGCGTTGTAAGCGGCTTCGTAACTCCAGCTGCTGTCCGGCACCGTGCCGCGCAGGCCGAAAGTCAGGTTGGCCGCCACATCGTCCCACTTGCGGTTGTAGCGGCTGGCGCCGCCCATCTCCTCCGGCGACAGCAAGCGGCTCCAGACCTCGTAGCGGCCGCTGTTCTGGTTCAGGAAATAGCCGCCGTTGCCGGCGGCCGAGGTCCAGCTGGGGCCGCGGGTGTTGTTCTCGCTGTGGTTGAAGGCCAGCAGCGCGTCGCTGAACAACTCCAGGTGATCGTTGAGCGCGTAATTCAGGCTCAGATAACCGTTCTGGCTCTGGTTGGCGGTCTGCACCGTCCAGTAGGAGGCCTTGGCCAGCGGGCTGGCGCAGACATTGCTCTTGCTGCTGCGGTAAGCGCGCACGCTGCCGGCGTACAGGCCGCCCAGCGCGCCGCAAGCCGCGCCGGGGTCGATGAACTTGCCGCTGCTCACATCCTTCTGCGACCACACCGTGGTGGGCGCCGCGCCGTTGACGGTGTTGTCCGCCATGAAGCCGCGCTGGCGCGACCAGATCGGGTTGCGCTGGCTCAACTCCAGCGCGTAGACCAGGTTCAGCTTGTCCCAGCTCTTGCCGCCGCTCAGCTGCAGGCGCAGGTTTTCGCCGCCGTGGTGCTCGCTGCCGCCGGCCTTGACGTTGACCGTGGTGCCGTCAGCCTTTTTCTTCAGAATCACATTGACCACGCCGGCGATGGCGTCCGAGCCGTAAATCGCCGACGCGCCGCCGTTGAGCACCTCGATGCGCTCAATCATCGCCGCCGGGATATTGGCCAGATTGACGAAGTTGACCGAACCCTCGTAAGCCACCGGGTAATCGGCGATGCGGCGGCCGTTGAGCAAGGTCAGCGTATGATTGGGCCCCAGCCCGCGCAGGCTGATGGCGTTGGCGGCCGGGGTGAAGGTATTGCCGAAATCCGCGCCCTGGGTGAAGCCGGTGTTCTGCGCCAGATTGTTCAGCGCGTCGTAGACATTGGTGTAACCCTGTTTTTCGATATCGGCGCCGCTCAGCACCGTGACCCCGGTGGGGCCTTCCTTGCCGGCGCGCGCAATGCGCGACCCGGTGATGGTGACGCTGTCCAGCGTGTTGCCGTCGGCGGCCAGCGCCGGCAAGGCTTGCCCTGCCAAGGCCAGCGCCAGCGCGGAGAGAGTGAAATGGGGGTATGCCATCGTGGAACGCCGGCTGTGCCGGCCCTTTATTGATTTTGGAAAACAAAATCTAGCACGATTGCATATATGTTAAAAATCTGGAAAATTAGATTGTTATTCAAATTGAGAATAATGTGATTGGAAGCATTGCGGGAGGCGGGATTTGGGGAGGAGGGGCAGGATGCGGGGCTTATCGGGGTGCTTGGGCTAGGGGGGGGCTATGAGGACAGCGGGTGCAACTGTCGCGGGCTTGCGTCGGCTCAGCCCTGGCGCGCTTTGGCTTTTTGGTAGGCTTGGTTCTTGTCGCGATGTCCGATAGCCACCACGATGATGATGATTTTGCCGTCGTCCACCTCATAGACCAGCCGGTAACCGGTCTGACGTAGCTTGATTTTGTAGCAGCCTTCCAGGCCATGCAGCTTGGCGGAAGGGTTGTGCGGATGCTCGGCTCGTTCTCTCAGTTTCTTGGCAAACTGCTGTCGGATTGATGGGTCCAACTTTCGCCATTCCTTCTCCGCATCCACCCGGAAAACAATTTCATAGCTCATCCAGGTCCACCTTGACGGTGGGCTGCTGCCGACGTTCCAGCACCAACTTTGCGTCCTCGATGTCTTCAAGCAGGTTCATCATGCGTTCGTATTGGGCGGCAGGAACAAGATAGGCCTCCGGGCGGTTGTGATTCAGGATCACCACCGGATGCCCTGCGGCCTCGCGCATGATGCCGGCAAAATTGCGTTTGAGCTCGGTGACGCTGACAGCCACATCGGCAAGTACCAAGTCCATAACTTCTCCCTAATTAAAATCAATTTAGATGCCTAATATAGCATTGATTTTGTTGTGGTGAGCTGCCTGTCCGGCAGTGAAGCCGCCTTTCGGACACCAGATCAAGTTGTGGATTTTCTAAGCTGCCTACCCGGCAGTGAACGCGTCCAGATCCGCTTCGACGTTCTTCAGCAATTTCTAAGCTGCCTACCCGGCAGTGAACTGTTGCACTCTACGTAATACCAGATGGCAGGATTTCTAAGCGGCCCATCCGGCAGAGAACAACAGGCGGGAGCAGATCGCAACGCACACCACTTTCTAAGCTGCCCATCCGGCAGAGAGCTCTTGGTTGTGCTGCACTCACGTATAGGCACATTTCTAAGCTACCCATCCGGCAGAGAACGACGATGGCGGTAAGGGCGTCGCATACCAGTTTTTCTAAGCTACCCATCCGGCAGAGAACCAGATCACGGTTACCGCTACCTGCACCAAGCATTTCTAAGCTGCCCATCCGGCAGAGAACACCATCACCATCAGTTGGGCGTGGTTCTTCTGTTTCTAAGCTGCCCATCCGGCAGAGAACACCGCCAGCACCGGCGAGGCGACCTCCCTTAATTTCTAAGCTGCCCATCCGGCAGAGAACCCGTCAGCCGCAACCCCAAGCCCAGCAAGAAATTTCTAAGCTGCCCATCCGGCAGAGAACACAGCCGGTGCGGGATTGTGCGCTAGAAGCACTTTCTAAGCTGCCCATCCGGCAGAGAACTTCTCGCCCCTATAAACACCCCTCGCAGTTCATTTCTAAGCTGCCCATCCGGCAGAGAACAATGTCAACGTATTTTTCCGGTTCGTCGTTCTTTTCTAAGCTGCCCATCCGGCAGAGAACGACTACGAAGAGCGCGGGCTGATGGTCCGCAATTTCTAAGCTGCCCATCCGGCAGAGAACGCTGCAATACTCCATTATCGCATTTTCAACGGTTTCTAAGCTGCCCATCCGGCAGAGAACCACTGCACCGCTGATGCGCTGTTTGTTGTCCATTTCTAAGCTGCCCATCCGGCAGAGAACGTATCGACGTAAGTCAACGAATTTACATTGCATTTCTAAGCTGCCTATCCGGCAGTGAACAGCACATGTACAACAGCAATCACGTCCTGCAATTTCTAAGCTGCCTATCCGGCAGTGAACCCGTTCAATTGCGTGGTTACAGCTTCGATGGTTTTCTAAGCTGCCTATCCGGCAGTGAACCCACTACCGGCCTGCAAGCCTACGATCTGGAATTTCTAAGCTGCCTATCCGGCAGTGAACTTGCTGGTGTTGTCGACATAGCCCATCAGGCTTTTCTAAGCTGCCTATCCGGCAGTGAACGCCACGATAGGCGGCAAAGTAGTCGGCGGACTTTTCTAAGCTGCCTATCCGGCAGTGAACGGGTAGGCCGGTTGGGCATGCTCTGCCGTTTCTTTCTAAGCTGCCTATCCGGCAGTGAACGACCATTCCAGGGCTTCCAGCTCGACGACCGATTTCTAAGCTGCCTATCCGGCAGTGAACAGCGGCGCGCCGCCGTTGGCAATGATCTTCTTTTTCTAAGCTGCCTATCCGGCAGTGAACCGGTAGTGTGGGGCACCGCAAGATACGTGGGCTTTCTAAGCTGCCTATCCGGCAGTGAACATCGTCAGTAAAGCCCCCGGCACCATAGAGCCTTTCTAAGCTGCCTATCCGGCAGTGAACCTGGAGGCGCTGGCGCGCGGCAAGCTGATCCATTTCTAAGCTGCCTATCCGGCAGTGAACTGTCAGCAAAGTCCCAATAGTAGGGCGGTAAATTTCTAAGCTGCCTATCCGGCAGTGAACCTGTATTCATCCGGGGCTGGCTGGATCACTTCTTTCTAAGCTGCCTATCCGGCAGTGAACGACAATCATGATTTCCTCCTAGGAACTTGCATTTTCTAAGCTGCCTATCCGGCAGTGAACATCTCAAACTACATGAACGGCAAGAGCCAAATTTTCTAAGCTGCCTATCCGGCAGTGAACGTTTCAGATACAGCCAGACAAGCTTGGGGACATTTCTAAGCTGCCTATCCGGCAGTGAACGTTTCAGATACAGCCAGACAAGCTTGGGGACATTTCTAAGCTGCCTATCCGGCAGTGAACCCGCACTGGAGCAGCGTCCCTTCACTCAGCCGTTTCTAAGCTGCCTATCCGGCAGTGAACGCGTCACGGCAGGCGTTCCAGCCGTACATGTATTTCTAAGCTGCCTATCCGGCAGTGAACGAGCCATTGTCCATTTTCCGGTAGATTGTTGTTTTCTAAGCTGCCTATCCGGCAGTGAACGCGATCATAGAGCGCGTTGCGGTCAGCAGCGATTTCTAAGCTGCCTATCCGGCAGTGAACCAGTGGCTGGCCGAGCCGCCATTCCTGCGTTGTTTCTAAGCTGCCTATCCGGCAGTGAACCGGCGAACGCTTAGCATGGATTTGTTCCGTTTTTTCTAAGCTGCCTATCCGGCAGTGAACCAATTAAGCTCACTTATCGCGCATAGCTCAATTTTCTAAGCTGCCTATCCGGCAGTGAACCTCGTTCCAATGCTTCTGCTGTTGTTTCCGGTTTTCTAAGCTGCCTATCCGGCAGTGAACGGCAGATGCAGCAGCGGCGGCGCAAGGCGCTGTTTCTAAGCTGCCTATCCGGCAGTGAACGCGTTCATAACGTCGGCCACGGTGGACAAAGTTTTCTAAGCTGCCTATCCGGCAGTGAACAGTCCATGGACGCGCTTTGCGTGCGACGGCATTTTCTAAGCTGCCTATCCGGCAGTGAACCCAGAAACAACATCTCCTGGTTCATGCCCCAATTTCTAAGCTGCCTATCCGGCAGTGAACTTGCTTCGGCTGATAGCGTTCAGTCGTGCAATTTTCTAAGCTGCCTATCCGGCAGTGAACAACGCCAACAACAACTACAGAGAGGCCCGCAATTTCTAAGCTGCCTATCCGGCAGTGAACCGTGCTCGTTTCTGGCGCTATTCTCGCGCTCTTTTCTAAGCTGCCTATCCGGCAGTGAACTAGCTTCATGTCATCTCCGTTGTGCTTACCTGTTTCTAAGCTGCCTATCCGGCAGTGAACCCCGGACGGTAATCAAGGTCCGACGACTGAAATTTCTAAGCTGCCTATCCGGCAGTGAACCGGCCATCTCTCTGCGATCATGCTGCTCATTCTTTCTAAGCTGCCTATCCGGCAGTGAACCTGCGGTTGGTGGCGCCAAGATGGGCGTCAATTTTCTAAGCTGCCTATCCGGCAGTGAACAAATCGAAGTTGTCGTCGGTTGTGTCGCTGATTTTCTAAGCTGCCTATCCGGCAGTGAACTGGTATTGGCAGCACCAGGAACGCTTGTTTGTTTTCTAAGCTGCCTATCCGGCAGTGAACAACAGCGCCGCCAGCTTCCTCGCGGTCTTTCTTTTCTAAGCTGCCTATCCGGCAGTGAACTCGCTGGCGGTGTTGCGGTTGTCGCTGCGGTTGTTTCTAAGCTGCCTATCCGGCAGTGAACTAAGAAGCGCCGTTATAACGCCCCAAATAATATTTCTAAGCTGCCTATCCGGCAGTGAACGCACTAGGATTGAATGGGCGCGCAACGCGGTATTTCTAAGCTGCCTATCCGGCAGTGAACTTTCTTCTATCAAATTCAGTGGCTTCGGGGGTTTTCTAAGCTGCCTATCCGGCAGTGAACCCGAAACCACGTCCCCTGGTTCTTGCCCTAAATTTCTAAGCTGCCTATCCGGCAGTGAACCATTAAGCGTTCAATCAGATCGGCCTGTTCCTTTTCTAAGCTGCCTATCCGGCAGTGAACCAAGCGTTGTCATGTTTATTCCCGTCTCTTGATTTCTAAGCTGCCTATCCGGCAGTGAACAGCCGAATTTCCTTGTGTTCGTTTCGTACTCGTTTCTAAGCTGCCTATCCGGCAGTGAACTCCTGCACATGAGCGGCATTGCCAAGGCGTCTTTTCTAAGCTGCCTATCCGGCAGTGAACAGTCCAGAACTTTCTTGCCTTCATCAGTAAGCTTTCTAAGCTGCCTATCCGGCAGTGAACTAGAGTCTACACCGCCCACAGTCCTTATGGCGTGGGCATTTGCAGCGATTCTTTCGGCTTTGACCCAAATTTTCAGCTTATCGCTAAGTCATTGTTTTTAAATGTCGCTCCCAGGGGGCAGAAAAAAAGGGTAGTCCGCGCTGGCTGTCCCTGCGCTCATGCCCATGGCAAGATGCGCTGTCGCGTTCCATCCCGAAGGTATCGCCATGTCCGATTTTTCCCCGTCTGATCTCAAGACCATTCTGCATTCCAAGCGCGCCAATCTTTACTATCTGCAGCACTGCCGGGTGCTGGTCAATGGCGGGCGGGTGGAGTACGTCACCGACGCCGGCAAGGCTTCGCTGTACTGGAATATCCCCATCGCCAACACTAGTTGCATCCTGCTGGGCACTGGCACCTCGGTGACGCAGGCGGCGATGCGGGAGCTGGCCAAGGCCGGGGTGATGGTGGGGTTTTGCGGCGGGGGCGGCACGCCCTTGTTCAGCGCCAATGAGCTGGAGCAGGAGGCGGCGTGGTTTGCGCCGCAAAGCGAGTACCGGCCCACCGAGTATCTGCAGTACTGGGTGCGTTTCTGGTTTGACGACGCGCAGCGGCTGGCTGCGGCCAAGGATGTGCAGCTGGCGCGGCTGGGCTGCTTGCAGCGGCATTGGCTGGGCAGCCGCGCCTTGCGCGAAGCCGGTTTCGTGGTGGAGGAGGCCGGCCTGGAGGCGGCCTTGCAGGCTTCGCGCCAGGCGATCGCCAAGGCGCCGGACCACGCGCATTTGCTGACCGAGGAGGCGCGGCTGACCAAGCTGTTGTTCCGCTTGGCGGCGCAGGCCACCGGTTATGGCGATTTCAGCCGCGCCAAGCGCGGCGCCGGCACGGACCCGGCCAATGCTTTTCTGGATCACGGCAATTACCTGGCTTACGGCCTGGGCGCCACCGCGGCCTGGGTGCTGGGTTTGCCGCACGGCCTGGCGGTGTTGCACGGCAAGACCCGGCGCGGCGGGCTGGTGTTCGACGCGGCGGATCTGGTCAAGGACGCGTTGATCCTGCCGCAGGCCTTTGTTTCCGCGATGCGCGGCGACGATGAGCAGACTTTCCGCCAGGCCTGCATCGAGGCGCTGACCCGCGGCGAGGCGCTGGATTTCATCATCGACACCTTGAAGGACATTGCCGAGCGGCGGGGGCGGGCGGCATGAATATCCTGCTGATTTCGCAATGCGACAAGAAGGCGCTGACGCGCAGCCGGCAGATTTTGGACCAGTTCGCCGAGCGCCGCGGCGACCGCGTTTGGCAAACGCCCATCACCCAGGCCGGGCTGGACACGCTGCGGCGCTTGCTGCGCCAGAGCGCGCGCAAGAACACCGCTGTGGCCTGCCACTGGATACGCGGCCAGGACCATAGCGAGCTGCTGTGGATCGTCGGCGACGCCAGCCGTTTCAATGCCGACGGCGCCACGCCCACGCACAGCACCCGCCGCAATGTGCTGCGCAGTGCGGACGAGAACGATTGGCACAGCGGCGAGGACATCCAGCTGCTGGCCGGCCTGGCGGCCTTGTTGCACGACCTGGGCAAGGCCAGCCAGGCGTTTCAGCAACGGCTGCGCGGCGAGCGGAGCGAGCGCAATCTCTATCGCCACGAGTGGGTGTCGCTACGCTTGTTTCAGGCCTTTGTCGGCGATGACGACGACGCCGGCTGGCTGGCGCGCTTGCGGCAGCCGACGGAGCAGGACCATGCCAGCTGGCTGGCGCGTTTGCAGGCGGACGGCATGGGGGAGGCGTGCGAACCACCGTTTTCCCGTCTGCCGCCGCTGGCCGCCGCGGTGGGCTGGCTGGTGCTGACGCATCACCGGCTGCCGCTGATGCCGGAGTTCGAGCAGGAGCGGCAATGCCGCTTGGGCGGTAAGCTGCAGGGTTTTCAAAGCCGCATGCTGTTGAATATTCCGGCTCATATCGACGCGCGCTGGAACGAATGGCGGGAGACGGAGGCCGAGCCGGCGCAGCTGGCGCCGTATTGGCGTTTCCCGCAGGGCCTGCCGGTGAACACGCCGGCCTGGAGCCGCCGCGCCGCGCGGCTGGCGGACAAGCTGGCGGCGCGCCTGACCGCGCGCGGCGAGACGCGCTGGCTGGACAATCTTTACGCGATGCACGTGGCGCGGCTGAGCCTGATGCTGGCGGATCACCATTTTTCCAGCCTGGATTACGGCCAGCTGCGGCACAAGCGCGGCCAGGCCGGCTATCCGCTGTGGGCGAATACCCATGGCCGGTCCGGCGATTTCAATCAGCCGCTGGACGAGCATTTGCTGGGCGTGGCGGAGCAGAGCGCCCTGGTATGCCGCGCCTTGCCCGGTTTCGAGCGCGAGCTGCCGCGGCTGTCGCGGCGCAAGCGCTTGCTGCAGCGCAGCGCCGATGGGCGCTTCCACTGGCAGGACCGCGTCGCGGACCTGGCCGCGGGAATGCGCGCGCGGGCGGCGGAGCAGGGCGCTTTCATCGTCAATATGGCGTCCACCGGCTGTGGCAAGACGCTGGGCAATGCGCGGATCATGTACGCCTTGGCGGACCCGGTGCTGGGCCTGCGTTGCGCGTTTGCGCTGGGCTTGCGCGCGCTGACGCTGCAAACCGGTCAGGCCTTCCGCCAGCGGCTGCGCCTGAACGAGGACGATCTGGCCATCTGCGTGGGCGGCAGCGCCAACACCCAGTTGTTCAAACACTATCAACAGCAGGCGGAGGCCAGCGGCTCCGCCTCGCGCCAAGCCTTGTGGGACGAGGGCGGCGAGGTGCGTTACGAGGCCGGCGGCGAGCACCCGTTGTTGTCGCGCGCGCTGCGCGATCCGCAAACGGCCAAGCTGCTGCAAGCGCCGCTGCTGGTGTGCACCATAGACCATCTGACGCCGGCGACGGAAAGCCAGCGCGGCGGGCGGCAGATCGCGCCCATGCTGCGGCTGATGAGCGGGGACCTGGTGCTGGACGAGCCGGACGATTTCGACCTGGCGGACTTGCCGGCGCTGACTCGGCTGGCGCATTGGGCCGGCTTGCTGGGCAGCCGACTGCTGTTGTCGTCCGCCACCTTGCCGCCGGCGCTGATCGAAGGCTTGTTCGAGGCCTATCTGGCTGGCCGCCGTCAGTTCCAGGCCAATCGCGGCCAGCCGGGGCGGCCGCTGGCGGTGTGCTGCGCCTGGGTGGATGAACAGGACCGGGCCCAGGAAGACTGCGCCGATGTCGACGCTTTCCGCCGGCGGCAGCGTCAGTTTGCCGGCCGGCGCGCCGATTGGCTGGCCACGCAGCCGGCGCGGCGCCATGCCGAGCTGCTGCCGTTGAGCTTCGGCCAGGGGCAGGCGCCGGCCTTGCGTCGGGAGTTCGCCGCTCAGTTGCAGCCGGCTATCGAGCGCTTGCACCGGCTCAATCAGCAGCGGGACCCGATCAGCGGCCAGGCGGTCAGTTTCGGCCTGGTGCGCATGGCCAATATCCAGCCCTTGTTCGAGGTGGCGCTGGCCTTGTACGCGCTGCCGTGGCCGGCGCACTGGCAGCTGCATTTATGTGTCTACCACTCGCAATACCCCTTGCTGCTGCGTTCCGCCATCGAACGCCAGCTGGACCAGGCGCTGAACCGTGAACAAGCGGAAGCGGTGTTCACACTGCCGGCCATCCGTCGCGAGCTGGACGCTGAGCCGGAGCGCGAGCATGTGTTCATCGTGCTGGGTTCGCCGGTGACCGAGGTGGGGCGGGATCACGATTACGACTGGGCGATCGTCGAGCCCTCGTCGATGCGTTCGCTGATCCAGCTGGCCGGTCGGCTGCGCCGCCACCGTCCGGACCCTTGGGACAAGGTGAATGTGCTGATTGCCGAGCGCAATCTGCGCAGCGTGGAACAGCCCAGCCAGCCGGCCTTCCGCAGGCCGGGCTTCGAGAACGAGGCGTTTGCCTTGGACAGCCATCTATTGAGCGAACTGCTGGAGGAAGACGAGTACCGGCATCTGGACGCGCGGCCGCGCATCGTGCAGCCGGAGCCCTTGCGGCCGAAGCGGCGTTTGTCGCACCTGGAGCATGCGCGGCTGGCGCAGATAATGTCGCCGGCCGGCCAGGCCAAGGCCGCCAGCAGCCGGCCGGGGCGGGAGGGTCAGGCCATCGCGCCCTTGGGCGCGTATAGCTGTTGGCAACAGCCGCAGGCGCTGCTCAGCGGAGTGTTGGCGCAGCAGCAGCCTTTCCGCGCCGGCGGGGAGCCGGAGCTGGACTTGCTGTTATTGCCCACCGAGGATGGGGACGATTACGCGCTGCACCGGGTGGAAAGCCGGCCGTGGCCGGAGCCGCCGCATTTCACGCCGGTGGAGGCCAGCCTGAACCAGCGGGTGCCGGACGCGGCGTTGACACAGCCGAATATCCGGCCCTGGGGCGTCAGCGATTATCCGGCGGCCTTGGCCGAGCTGGCGGCGGAACTGGGCATGGAGCTGGAGGCCTGCGCGCGGCGCTTTGGCGGGCTGAGCTTGCCGCAATCGGACAATGGCTGGCGCTTCCATCCGGCGCTGGGGTTTTGCAAGGCTTGAGGCGCGCCAGCAATGAAAACGGCCGAGGCGGCGAGCGTATCGTCGGGGGCCTCGGCCGTTCGCAGCAGACATCTGACAGACTCTCAGAGCCTGTTCAAAATCTCGCGAGCAAGAGCGAGACAAGGCGAAAACAGCTGAGAAAGCGGAATGTACAAGTGGTACATGAGCATTTCGAAGCTGTTTTCAACGCCGTATCGCCGCAGCGCAGCAGATTATGAACAGGTTCTCAGCGCAAACCGCTGTGCAGCCCGTCCACCAGCACATGCGCCACGCCCTGGGAGCAGCGCTCCACCCGGCCGCTGACGCCGTAGACGCGGCGCAGGCTTTGGCTGTCTATCACCTCGTCCGGCGCGCCGTTGGCTTGCAGCGCGCCGTCCTTCAGCATCAGCACCCGGTCGCAATGGCGCAGCGCCACATTCAGGTCGTGCAGCACGATGACGGTGACCATGCCGCGGCGGCGGGTTTCGCGGCGCAGCAGGTCCATCACGTGGAACTGGTAGTTGAGGTCCAGCGCCGACAGCGGCTCGTCCAGCAGCAGCACCACCGGTTCGCGGATCAGCGCCTGGGCGATGCCCACCAGCTGGCGTTGGCCGCCGGACAACTGGTCCAGGTAGCGCAGCGCCAGTTGCTCGATGCCCAGCGATTGCAGCAGCGCGAACACTTGCTGGTCGTCGTGGCGGCGCGACAGGCCGGCGGCGGTGGCCTGGCCGGCCACCATCAGCGATTCGAACACCGACAGATGCACGCTGGGCGGCAGGGTCTGCGGCAGATAGGCCACTTCGCCGCGCTGGCGGCTGAGCGCGCGCTGGTCCAGGCGGACGTCGCCACTGCTGTGCTGCAGGCCGGCCAAGGCGCGCAGCAAGGTGGACTTGCCGCTGCCGTTGGGGCCGAGCAAGGCCGTGATGTCGCCCGCCCGCAGACAGGGCACGTCCAGCGCGCGTATCACCTGGCGCTTGCCGTAGCTGACCGAGAGTTGATGGATTGACAGGGCGGAGCTCATTGGCGGCCTCCGTTGCGCAGCACGATGGCGATGAAGAAGGGGATGCCCACCAGCGAGGTGACGATGCCCACCGGCACGATGACGCCGGGCACCAGATTCTTGGTCACCACCGAGGCCATGGACAGGATGGCGGCGCCGGTCAGCGCGCTTACCGGCAGGTAGAAGCGGTGATCCTCGCCCACCAGCCGGCGCGCGATATGCGGCGCGATCAGGCCGATGAAGCCTATGGTGCCGACGAAGGCCACCGCCAGCGCGGTGAGCAGGCTGGCGCGCAGCAGCGAGCTGAGGCGCAGCCGGCGCACATTGATGCCGAAGCTGGCGGCGCGGTCTTCGCCCAGCCGCAGCGCGGTCAGCCGCCAGGACTGGCTCAGCGACCAGGGCAGGATCAGCGCGAAAGCGCCGAACAGCAAAGCGATCTTGGGCCAGTCCGCGCGCGACAGGCTGCCCATCAGCCAGAACACCAGGTCTTGCAGCGAGTCCGCGGTGGAAACGAATTGCAGCAGGGACACCAGGGCGTTGAAGCTGAAGAACAGCGCGATGCCGAACAGCACCACGCCGCTGGTGGGCATATTGCTCCAGCGCGCCACCACGTCCAGCAGCAGCGCGGAGCCGAGCGCGAACACGAAGGCGTTGACCGGCAGCATCCACGGGCCGGGGATGCCGGGGAGGCTGACGTCCAGCAGGATGGCCAGCGCCGCGCCGAAGGCGGCCGCCGGCTGCAGGCCCAGGGTGAACGGGTCCGCCAGCGGGTTGTGCAGCACGGTTTGCATCTCGGCACCGGCCAGGCCCAGCGCCAGACCGGCGGCGATGGCGATCAGCGCATAGGGCAGTCGGATCTGCCAGACGATGACTTCGGTGGCCGGATCGGCGGCGGCCGGGTGCCACAGCGTCTGCCAGAATTCAGCCAGCGGCATGCCGCTGGCGCCGGTGGTGACGTCCAGCGTTAGCGAGACGGCGAGCAGGCTCAGCAGCACGGCCACCAGCAGCAGCCGGCGCAGCAGGGTGCGGCGGTAGTCCGCCGCCACCATGGCGGCGGAAAGCGTTAGGGTTTCGCTGCTCATTTAACGCCCTTGACCCAGTAAGTGCCTTGCGGCTCTATGGCCAGGAAGTCGCGGTGCAGCTGTTTCCAGCTGGCGTCCGGGTCCAGCTTGGCGAAGCGCGCCGGCTGCAGCTCCTTGGCGAAGGCTTCCAGCAGCACGATGTGGTAAGGCGTGTTGTAGAAGTGGTGCCAGGCGCCGAAGGTGCGGCCTTCGCGCACCGCGCGCAAGGCGCCCACCGGGCTGCGCGCGGCGGTGCGCTTGAGCGAGGCCTGCGCTTGCGCCGCGCTGATGTTGGCACCGAACTGGATGCCGGTCTTGTCGGCGGCGTCGGCGGTGCCGGTGCCGATGTACAGGTCCGGATTGCTGGCCAGCACATGCTCCATATTCACTTCGCCCACCGCGCCGGGAATCAGCTTGTCGGCGATATTGACGCCGCCGGCGGCGTCCACCAGCTCGCCCAGGCTGCCGCGGCCGGCGCTGGTGACATTGCTGAAGGCGCCGGCGCGCAGGTCCAGGAAGGCCTTGGGCTTTTGCTGCGCCGGGATGGCGGCGACGACTTTGCGGATGGCGTCCATCTTGCCCTGGTAGAAGCGGATGAAGCGCTCGGCCTCGGCCTCGCGCTGCAGCGCCTTGCCCATGATGCGCAGGCTGGGCACGGTGTGTTCCAGCGGCGCGTTGCGGAAATCGACGAACACCACCGGCACCTTGGCTGCTTGCAACTGCTGCACGATGGGGTTGTTCAGGCCCGGGCCGTGGCCAGAGATGCTGAACACGGCGATGTCGGGGCGCAGCGTCAAGACTTTTTCGGCGCTGACCGAGTTCTCGCTGGTCTTGCCGATCAGCGGAATCTGGTCGATGGCGGGGAAGCGCTGCTTGTACTGGGCGTAGGTTTGCGGGTCCAGCTGGCGGAAGTCGCCCTGCCAGCCGGCGATGCGGGCGATGGGCTGCTTGCCTTCCAGCAGGGCCAGCGCGTAGAACAGCCGGCCTTCGCCCAGGAGGATGCGGTTGACCTTGGCCGGCACTTCCACTTTACGGCCGGCGATGTCGGTGACGGTGGCGGCTTGGGCCGCCAGCGTGGCCGCGGCCAGCGCGCCGGCCAGCAGCAGACGGGAGAACAGTGTTTTCATTGTGATTCCTTGAGCGATACGGCTCCGCTGTCAAAGCCCGCCGTAGGGGCGGGGCGACAGGCTTTGGCAGTGGAGCGGGTGGCAAGCATCATACAGAAACGGGAGCGGCCGGGCAGGCCCGGCGCGCCCTGGAAAACGCCGCTGGGCGGGCTGGCGTCTTATTCGGTTTTGGCCCAGTCCAGTTTCAAGTCCGGCGTCTTGGCCATCAGGCCCAGATGCTCGTCCATGATGAATTCGATCTTGGCCAGCTTGTCGGCGGCGTCGGCGGCACAGATCATGTCCAGGGTGTCGTCCTGACGCTGAATCCGGCATTCGCCGATCGGAAAGTGCACATGGGCCTGGTGGCTGTCGAACTCGACGGGCACTTTCAGCGCGTAGTGCTTGCACAGCTTGTACAGCACCTTGTCGGCATTGGGCGTGGTCAATTGGGCGCGGCTGCTCAACATCATCAATTCTCCAATCGTAAAAACGGGAACAGGCAGTTGGCGAATCCGGCGGATTCGGCAACTGCCGTGCGGTGTTTCCGGCCCGTCCGAGGACGGGCCGTCAGGGTGCGGCTTAGAACTTGCCGGTCAAGGTCAGCCAATAGCGGCGGCCCTCGTCGACCATCCAGTTGCCGTCCAGGCCATCGTAGCGGCCGCGATTGTCGATCGCGACGGTGCGGTCGGCCAGGTTGTACACGGCGAAGTTGACGTCAAAGCTCTTGTTCAGCTTGTAGCTGCCGCCAAAGTCCCAAGTGCTGGAACCGCCGCGGGTGCGGGCCACGTTGGCGCCATTGCGGAAGCCGGTGTAGTACTGCTTGCCTTCGAAGTTCAGGCGAGTGTACAGGTCCAGTTTCTCCATCGGCGCCCAGGCCAGCTTCACATTGCCGGCGTGTTCCGGTGTCTTGTCCAGCGGCATGCCATTCAGCGACTGGCCGAGGAAACTGGTTTCCTTACCTCCATCGCGCTTGGACTTGGTGTAGGTGTAGTTGCCGGACAGCGTCCACTTCGGCATGAAGGTCCAGCTGCTGGACAGTTCCAGGCCGCGGATGTTGACCGAGTCCACATTGTCGTAAATGTAGATGCGGACTGGGTCTGTGCCAGGTGCGTACTGGTTGGAGAACTTGTCTGTGCCGTAGCTGACCACCTTGTTCTTGAAGTCGTTATTGAACAGGGTGGCGTTGGCGCTCAGGCCTCTCTCATTGTCAAAGTGCAGACTCACTTCGTAAGAAGTACTTTCCTCCGGCTTCAACTTGGAGTTGCCGCACAGAATACCAGCCTCGTTACCGGCGCCGGTACGCATGCAATAGCCGTCAGTGCTCTGGCGGATAGTCGGCGCTTTAAAACCTTTGCCGATACCGCCCTTCAGCGTCCATTGCGGACTTAGGTGTTCAACCAGATAAACACGCGGGGTGAAGTGGGTGCCGAACACGCTGTGGTGGTCGACGCGGCCGCCGGCGGTGATGGTCAGACTGTCGGTGGCTTCAAAGCTATCCTCGGCGAACAGTGCCCAAGTGTTGACGGTGATTTTGTCCGGGTTGGCTGGGCCGATGAAGCCCACAATCGCTTCTTGAGCACGCATGCCGGAACCGACTTGTTGGCCAACTTGGGTGCCAATTTTTACGGTGTTGCGATCCAGCAGGAAGGTCAGTTGGCCGTCCAGCGTGGTATTGCTCAGCTTCAGGCCTGTGCCGTCGTCCACGTTATTAAGCGAGTGGCTGGGCTTGTCGATTTCCTGATACAGGGAGACATTGGAGCGCACATTGCCGTATTTGCCGTTGTGGCTCAGGCTCCAGTGGTCACGGACGTCAAAATAGTCATTTTTCTTGTTTGGTTTGCCGCGCGAAATTACTGCGTCGCTCTTACCCGGTGTCGTGGTTTTGCGCAGCTCATTATGGCCAGCCTCGAAGGTGATCTCGTGATCCTGGTTCGGGGTGAAGCTGAGCTTGGCATTGATGTCGGCCACATGGCTGGCGACTTTGCCGCCGTCGCCGCTCTTGCTGTAGTAGATATTGTCTTCGGCCTGATTATTCATCGCGCCGTAGACTTGCAGCGACAGCAGGTCCTTCATCAGCGGACCGCCCAGCCAGAAGCTGCTCTGGCCGGTATTGCCTTCGTTCGAATGTTCGGCGATGGTGCCGCCCAGCGTCATCGAGCCATGCCATTCCTTGGGCGCTTTGCGGGTGATGATGTTGACCACGCCGCCCATCGCGTCGGAGCCGTATAGCGAGGACATCGGGCCGCGCACCACTTCGATGCGCTCAATCGCTTCCATCGGCGGGATTTGGTATTGCTGGAAACCGCCAGTGCCGCGGCTGCGAGTTTCGCGGGTGTTTTGACGGCGGCCGTCCACCAGGATCAGCGAGTATTCACCGGGCATGCCGCGGATGGCGATGTCCTTGTCGCCAGGGCCGGAGCCATTGATGCTGACGCCTTCCAGATCGGTCAGCGCATCGGCCAGATTGGTGAACGGTTTCTTCGCCAGATCTTCGCGGGTAATTACCGAGATGCTGGCCGGAGCCTGCTTGATTTTTTGCTCATAGCCGGTGGCGGTCACCACTACCGAGGGCAGGGTGGCTTCGGCTTCCGCCGCGTGGGCGGCGGGCAGGTAGAGCGCGGAGACGGCGGCGGAGAGCAGGGCGAGGCGCACACCGTGACGGGCGGCGGAGTCAAAGGTTTTCATTGTCGTGGATACCAGAAAATCATCACATGAACGAGGCCCATTTGATCCGCGTTCCGGCTGGGTCGGCGCTCCGTGCATGCCGTTGGCTTTTTGTTTGCGCAAGGAATGTCAAATGGGACCACAAGTATCCCACCGAATTAATGAGAACGCAAATGCGAATCGTTATTGATTGTGGCGTTTTTGGGGGTGAGGGCCGCGATCCGGCAGAAACATGATGTGGCTCAAACTTTGTGCGGGACGCAAGAAATACCGCAAGCATTTGGGAACCAAGGTGTTAGCGGCCAGTCCCACGCCTGTTCCGGCTCACGCGTGTCTCTGAATCAATGTCTCTCCGCCTGCCCTTGCTGCTGTTGCTAACGTGTCTGCTGCTCTTGCCGCAGGCCGGCTGGAGCATGGGCGGACGCGTGGCTGCCAGCGCGCCTTGCGTGTGGATGGCGGATGATGGCGCGGCTTGCCATACCCAGCCGGCCAGCGCCGCCCAGGCCGCCGCTTGCTGCCAGTTGCCGGCCGCGCCGTGGCCGGCGGTGCCCAGCCTGCCCTTGCAGGCGATCCGCCCGGTGCTGCAGGCCAAGGCCGAGGCGGTATGGTCCGGTTTCATCCCCGCCCCGCCGGAGCGCCCGCCGCAAATGTTTTGAGTGATCCTGTCTTGTCCGCTGCCCGCGCCCTGAGGCGCGGCGGTTCATATCATTCGATGCATTGGAAGGTGTTTCATGAACAAACGTCTGCACTGGGCCGCCGCCGCGCTGGCCATTTCCCTGATCTCCCCGCTTGCCGCCGCCGCCGATGGGCTGATGCATAAAGACCCGTATTGCGGCTGCTGCACCGCCTGGGCCGAGCATATGCAGAAGAACGGCGTGGCGCTGCAAAGCCGCAACGAGGCGGATATGTCCACCGTCAAGGCCAAACTGAAAGTGCCGGCGGATCTGCGTTCCTGCCATACCGCCGAGATCGGCGGCTATGTGTTTGAAGGCCATGTGCCGGCGGATCTGGTGAAGAAGGTGCTGAAGGACAAGCCCAAGATCGTCGGCCTGGCGGTGCCGGGCATGCCGATGGGCAGCCCTGGGATGGAGGGGCCGAGCAAGCAGTCCTATCAGGTGTTGAGTTTTGATGAGCAGGGGAGGCGCAGCGTCTACGCCACGCGTTAAAGTTGGTGATGCCCCAGCGGCCTTGCAGCGGCTTGCTTGAGTGCATGACGGGCGTTCCGGCAGGTTGGAGCGCCCGTTTTGCGTCAGCGCATCGCGAAGGCCTCGTGATGGAAAACCGGCGCCTGCGCGCCGCGTTGTTTCAGGCCGCGCCGCAGCGCCTCGCCCAAGCCTTGCGGGCCGCAGAACCAGACCTCGTCCACTTCCGGCAGCATGCCAGCTTCCAGCCGCGCGCCGGCCTCGCTCTCGATCAGATGCAGCCGCACGCCGTGTTGATGGCAGGCTTGCCGCACTTCTTCCAGCCGCGCCGCCTCACCGCGGCTGCGCACGCAGTAGTAGAAATCCACGTCCAGTTGGCTGTCGGCCAATTCCTGGCTTTGCAGCCAGGCCAGGAAGGGGGTGACGCCGATGCCGCCGGCCACCCAGGCCTGGCGCGCGCCGCCGCGCGGCTGGAAGCGGCCGTAAGGGCCTTCCACGGTGACGGCCTGGCCGATCTGGAGTTCGGCCGGCAGGCGGCGGGTGTAATCGCCCAGCGCCTTGATGATGAAACGCAGCTGGCCGTCGCCATGGTCGGCGCTGGCGATGGTGAAGGGGTGGGCGCCTTCATGGGCGGCGAAGTTGACCAGCGCGAATTGTCCAGCGCGGTGGCCAGGCCAGGCCTTCATCTGGCAGATCACTTCCAACTGCCCGGCTGGCAGCGCTTCGATGCTCTGCACCCGGCCGGCGTATTGTTGTCGCTTGCCGATGCGGCCGGCCAGCGAGTAGAGCGCGCAGCCGGAGCCGATCAGCATCAGCGCGGCCAGCAGCCAGCCCACCGGCTGCGCCCACATCTCGGCCGGCATCAGGATCAGGCCGTGGAAGGCGCCTGCCAAGTAGAGCGGGGCGAACAGCTGGTGCAGCTTGCGCCAGAAGCGATAGGGCACGGCGCGCAGCAACGCCAGGATCACCATGGCCAGCACCGCCCAGGCAGCCCATTCGCCCACGTCCTTGGCCAGCGAAACCAGCGGGTCTTTGCCGCCGCCGCCGCTCTTGATGCGCGGGGCGACCCAGGCCAGAGCGAGCATCAGCTTGGGCGACAGCTTGATCAGCCAGTGAGCCGCCAGCAGCAGGCCGGCGGCGATGCCCAGCTGCTTGTGCAACGCGTAAAGCCGGTCCAGGCCGCCCAGCAGCGGTTCCAGCCAGCGCGGGCGCGTGGCCAGCAGCATGGCGGCGCTCATCACGGCCATCAATTGCACGCCGCTGAGCAGCACCAGTTCGTGTCGCCATTGCCAGTAGTTGGCGGGCAGGCCGTTTTGCCACAGGCTGGCGGCGGCGTACAAGGCGCCGCTGGCGAACAGCAGCAGGCTGAGCACGGGAAGTCTAGGGTTCATCGCCTTAGTCCTTTCTTGTGATAGGGGATTAAGGTGATTGGAACACCGCAAACTTAAGCGCAGCTTAAACGCGGCGCGGGGGCGGGTTTAGCGTGGTGGCTCGGCGGATGGTGTGTCGCCGCCCAGAGCCTTGTATAGCGCGATCAGGTCGGCGGACAGCGTTTGCCGCGCGGCCAGCCGCTGTTCGCGCAGCACAGCGAGCTGCAACTGCGCTTCCAATACGTGGCTTTGCGCGGCCTCGCCGACGGCGACGCGCTGGCGGGCGTGGCCAAGCTGGCGTTGCAGCGCGGCTTCTCCCTCGGCCAGCCGCGCGTCCTGGATGCGGCCGGCCTGGTTGCGCAGCAGCGCGGTTTCCACATCGGCCAGCGCTTGCAGCACCGCCTTGCGGTATTGCGCCAGCGCGGCGTCGTAGCTGGCCTCGCGCGCCCTGACCTGGGCTTGCAGCCGGCCGCCGGCGAACAACGGCAGGCTCAGTTGCGGTCCCAAACTCCAGTAGCGGCTGGCCTGGGTGGCGAAGTCGCCGGGGCGGACGCTGTCCCAACCACCGCTGGCCAGCAGGCTGAAGCGCGGATACTGCTCGGCCGTGGCCACGCCGATGTCGGCGCTGGCGGCGGCCAGCTGTCGTTCCGCTGCGCGCAGGTCCGGCCGGCGCAGCAGCAATTCCGACGGCAGGCCGGCTGCGGGCGCGGCTGGCAGTGGAGGCTCCGGCGCGGCGGCGTCCAGCAGCGCGCGCAGTTGTTCCATCGGCAGCGCGGTCAGCGGGCCCAGCGCGGCGAGCGCGGCCTGGCGGGCGGCGAGCAGCGGCTGCAGCTGCGCGTCGGCGCGCAGCCTTTCGGTTTCCGCCTGATCCAGTTCACCGGCGCCAGCCAGGCCGGCCTGGACTTGCAGCCGGCTCAGCCGCGCCAGCTCCGCGCGCCAGCCGACCTGGGCGGCGGCGTTGTCGGCGCGCAGGCTCCAGTAGCGGTAGTCCAGCGTCAGCCGCGCGGTTTCTGCGGCCACGCGCAAGGCGGCGTCGGCGGCTTGTTCCCGGCTGGCGTCCAGCCGGGCGCGGCCGGCTTCCACGCTGCGGGCGGTGTGGCCGAACAAATCTAGCTCCCAACTGGCGTCGAAGCCGGCGCGGTAGTCGGTGAACAGGGTTTGCGGATTGGCGAAGGGGATATTGGCCAAGGCTTCGCCACGGCGGCTCAGTTGGTCGCGGCTGACGCGGCCGCTGGCGTTGAGCTGCGGCCATTGCGCGCCGGTGTTGATCTCCAGCGCGGCGCGAGCCTGACGGATATTGGCGTCGGCGCTGGCCAGATCCGGACTGCGGCGCAGCGCGGCGCCAACCAGGCGGTTCAGCGCCGGGTCCTGGAAGGCTTGCCACCAGCCGGCGGCTTCCGGCTCGTTTTCCGCGCTGGCGGCGGGCAGCAGTTGCGCCGGGGGAGGCGGCCGGTAGTCGGGGCCGACGGCGCAGCCTGCGAGCAGGACGAGCGACAGAGAAACGGCAAGGTGGGATGAATTCATTGTCCGCTCCTTTGACGGAAGATCAGGTAGGCGAGGCCAAGGCTGACGGCGGCGATCAGCAGCAGCGGCCAGAGATGAGGCCAGGCCTCGGCCGCGCCGTAGCCTTTGAGAAACAGGCCCTTGATCACGATGATGAAATGGCTGAGCGGGTCCGCGGCGCTGAGCGCGCGCAGCGGCCAGGGCATGTTTTCCACCGGCGCCATATAGCCGGACAGAATCACCGCCGGGGCCATGAAGCCGAACACGCCGAGAAAGGCCTGCTGCTGGTTGGCGCACAGCGCCGAGATCAGCAGGCCGCAGCCGGCCAGGGCCAGGCCGTAGCACAGCATGGAAAGATAGAGCAGGGCGATGCCGCCGCCGAAGGGTACTTGGTAGATCCATACCGCGGCGGCGGAAATGACGCTGCCTTGCAGCGCGGCCACCAGCATACCGGGCACGGCCTTGCCGGCCATGATGTAGCCGGGCGTCAGCGGAGTGACCAGCAATTGGTCGAAAGTGCCTTCCTCGCGTTCGCGCGCCAATGACAGCGCGGTGACCATCAGACAGCCTATGGTGGTGATGATGGCCACCAGGCTGGGCAGCACGAACCAGCGGTATTCCAGATTGGGGTTGTACAGATGGCGAACCAGCAACTGGGCCGGCGAAGGCGCGGGGCTGAGTTCGCGCGCGTACTGGGCGACGATTTGCTGGGCGTAGCCGAAGGCGATCTGCGCGCTATTGGAGCGGCGGCCGTCGATGACGGCCTGCAGCGGCGGCGGGCTGCCTTGAGCCAGCCGCCGGGAGAAATCCGGCGGAATGCGGATGGCGAGTAGCGCTTGCTGGCGGTCTATGGCGTCACGTAGCTGGGCTTCGCTGCGGATATTGAGCAGACGCGGAAACGCGTGGGCGGCGGCCAGGCGTTGGGACAGTTCGATGGAGGCGGCGCCGCCATCCTGGTTGTAGATGGCCAGCGTGCTGTTCTTGACCTCCAGCGTGGCGGCGAACGGAAACAGCAGTAGTTGCAGCAGCACCGGCATGATCAATAGCCGGCGGTTCTGCGGGCTGGACAGCAGGGCTCGCAGTTCTTTGTGGATCAGGGTTAGCAGCGAGTGCCACATGAGAGCCCTTTCTAACCGTCCAGCCGACGGCGGAATTTAAGCGCGGTCAGCCCCAGCCAGAAGCCCGCGGACAGCAGCAGCCAGCCGGTGTTGAGCAGCAGCACCGGCCAGATGTCGCCAGCCTGGAACAGGGTTTGCAGCGCGCTGACGAAATAGCGCGCCGGCACCAGATAGGTGGCGGCCTGCACCGGCGGCGGCATGCTGTTGATCTCGAACACGAAGCCGGACAGCATGGTGGCCGGCAGGAAGGCGGCGGTGAGCGCGCCCTGGGCGGCGACGAACTGGTTGCGGGTGACGGTGGAGAGCAGCAAGCCCAGGCCCAGGGCACTGCCGAGGAACAGGCTGCTGACGATGAACAGCAGCCACCAGGAGCCGCGCAGCGGCACGCCCATCAGCAAGGTGGCCGCCAGCACGCAGATCAGCATCGCGGCCATGCCCAGCAGATAGTAGGGCAGGATTTTGGACAGCAGCAGTTCGGCGCGGGTCACCGGGGTGGACAGCAGCGCCTCCATGGTGCCGCGTTCCCATTCGCGCGCCACCACCAGCGAGGTGAGCAGCGCGCCGATGATGGTCATGATCACCGAGATGGAGCCAGGCACCAGATAGTTGCGGCTGACGGTGTCGGGGTTGAACCAGTAGCGCGGTTCCAGCCGCAGCTGGGCCGGCGGCGGCTGGCCGCGATCCTGCGCGCGCTGGGCCTGCCAGACCTGCCAGGCGCCTTGCAGGTAATTGGCCAGGAAGTTGGCGGTATTGGGTTCGGCGCCGTCGGTGAGCAGCTGCGCCGCGGCGGTGCCGCGGCCTTGGGCGGTCTTGGCGGAGAAGTCGGCGGGAATCACCACCATGCCGCGCACTTCGCCGGCGGCGAGCCGTGCGCGCATCTCGACGCGGGAGGATCCGGGATGGACTTCCAGATAGGGCGAGCCCGCCAGCGTGTCGGCGAAACGGCGGGCCTCGGCGCCGCTGTCTTCCAGCACCACGCCGATGCGCACTTTGTTGGCGTCCAGATTGATGCCGTAGCCGAAGATGAACAGCAGCACCATCGGCAGCACGAAGGCGATCAGGATGCTGCTGGGATCGCGCACGATCTGCATGGCTTCCTTGCGGCACAGCGCCAGCAGGCGCGCGGGTTTGACTGCGGTGCTCATGTGCTGGCTCCGGCGCGGTCGTCGGCCGCCACCAGGCGGATGAAGGCCTCTTCCATCGTGATGTCCTCGTCCTGCGTCGAGGCCTGGCGCTTGAGCTGGTCCGGCGTGCCGCTGGCGATCAAGCGGCCGCGATAGACCAGGCCGATGCGGTCGCAGTACTCGGCCTCGTCCATGAAGTGGGTGGTGACCATCACGGTGACGCCCTTGTCCACCAGGCCGTTGATGTGGCTCCAGAATTCACGGCGGGTGATGGGGTCGACGCCGGAGGTGGGTTCGTCGAGAAACAGCAGCGGCGGCCGGTGCATCAGCGCGCAGGCCAATGCCAGCCGTTGTTTGAAGCCCAGGGGCAGCGCGCCGGCGAGCATGTCCAGATAGGGCGCGAGCGCGAACACGCGGACCATTTCGGCGACGGTGTCGCGCCGCGACTGGCCGCTCAGACCGTAGATGCCGGAGAAGAAGTCCAGATTGTGGGCGACGCTGAGGTTGCCGTAGAGCGCGAATTTCTGCGCCATATAGCCCAGCTGCCGGCGCGCGCGGCTGGCGCTGCGCTTCAGGTCTATGCCCATCACGCTGGCCTCGCCGGCGCTGGGTCGCAGCAGGCCGCACAACATTTTGAAGGTGGTGGACTTGCCGGCGCCGTTGGGACCTAGCAGGCCGTAGATCTCGCCGCGGCGCACCTGGAAGTCGATATTGTCGGCGGCGATGAAATCGCCAAAGCGGCGGGTGAGCTGTTTGGCGCGGATCACCGCGTCCGGGTCCACGCCGGCCGGCAGTTGCGCCGGCTGCATCCGCTCGGCCAGTTCCGAATCGCCGCCGGGGCCGCCGCCCAGCAGTTCGATGAAAGCGTCCTCCAGCCGCGGCGGGACCACGATGAAGCGGGCGTCCGGCCCGGCCTGCAAGGCGCTCAGCTCTGGCGGCTGGCCGGCCTGACGCAGCACCAGACGCAGCGCCTGGCCCTGGATCACGCCGTCCAGCACTTGCGGTTGACGCAGCGCGCGCCGCAGCGCCTGGCGATGGTTGCCGGCAATGCCGCGCAGCTGCACGCTGCGGCCTTCCATGCGCCGGATCAGCTCGCCGGGCGTGCCGGCATAGGCGAGCTGGCCGGCGTTCATCAGCAGCACCTCGTCACAGCGCTCGGCTTCGTCCAGATAGGACGTGCTCCACAGCACGGTCATGCCGTCGGCGGCCAGTTCGCTCACCATCTTCCACAGTTCGCGCCGGGAAATCGGATCGACGCCGACGCTGGGTTCGTCCAGCAGCAAGATGCGAGGCTCGCCCAGCAGCGCGCAGGCCAGGCCCAGCTTCTGCTTCATGCCGCCGGACAGCTTGCCGGCTGGCCGCGCGGTGAAGCGGGCCAGGTCGGTGAAGGCCAGCAGGCGTTCGAAGCTGTGCCGGCGTCGCTCGCCGACGACGCCGCGCAGATCGGCGTACAGCTCCAGGTTTTCCAGCACCGTCAGGTCTTCGTACAGGCCGAATTGCTGCGGCATATAGCCGATCAGCGCGCGTAGCGCGTCGCCGTCGGCGATCGGGGCCAGCCCTTCGACGCGGACGGCGCCGTTGCTGGCTTGCAGCAGGCCGGCCAGAAGCCGCAGCAAGGTGGTCTTGCCGGCGCCGTCCGGCCCGGCCAGGCCGGTGATCGCGCCGCGGCGTATCGTCGCGTCTATGCCGGCCAGCGCCTCGTGCGCGTCGAAGCGCTGGCGCAGCCCGCGCAGGACGATGGCGTTCTGCGCGTCCATCTCAGCCGCCGTCCGCCAGCGTCACCGTCACCGGCATGCCCTGGCGCAGCGCGGCGTCCGGGTTTTGCACCACCACGCGCAGCCGGTAGACCAGGGCGGTGCGCAGATCCTGGGTTTCCACGTTCTTGGGAGTGAATTCGGCGCTGGGGGAGACGAAGCCGACCACGCCGTCGTAAGGCTGGGCGCGGCCGTCGCTACGGACCTTGACCTTGGTTCCGGGGGCCACCCGGCCCAGATCGGGCTCGGCGACATAGGCGCGCACCCACACCGGCCGAGTCAGCGACAGGGTGAACACCGCGCCGCCGGCGGACAGCATGCCGCCGGGTTCGACCGCGCGGGTGAGTATGACGCCGTCGGCCGGAGCCAGCAGCCGGGTGTCGCTCAGCTGCAGCTTGGCCTGGGCCAATTGCGCCGTTGCGCGCTCGGCGTTGGCGTCGGCCTCGGCGATCTCCTCCTTGCGGTAGCCGCGCTTGAGCGCCTGCCATTGCTGGCGCGCCGCCTCGGTCTGCGCCGCGGCCTGGTCGCGCTGCGCGCGGGCATCGTCCAGCGCGCGCTGGGCGGAGGCGCCGGTGTCGGCCAGTTGGCGCTGGCGCTGGTAGGTCTGCTCGGCGTTGAGTTGTGCGGCGCGGCGCGCGTCCAGATTGGCCTTCGCTTGCTCGATGTCTTCGCGGCGCGGGCCGGAGCGGTACAAGGCCTGCCGCGCTTGCGCGGCGGCCAGGGCGGCTTCGGCATCGCGCAAGGCGTTGCGGTAGGGCGCGGCGTCCAGCTCGCCCAGCACCGTGCCGGCGCGCACGCTGGCGCCCTCGTCCACGTTCAGGCTGCTCAAGCGACCGGCCACCCGGAAGGACAGGCTGACTTCGCGGATGTCGACATTGCCGGACAGGCTCAGGCGTTCCTGGCTCAATTGCCGCTGCCGCCAGGCGTAGCCGCCGCCGGTGAGCAGGGCGGCGATGAGCAGGCCGATGATTAGAGCTTGGCGCTTCATGGTTGTGACTCCATTGGACGCAGGCCGCGCAACGCCCATTGCAGCCGTTGTTCGGTGTGGCGTGGATCGATGGCGTAGGTATCGAAAGCTTGCTGGATCAGGCCGGGCAGCATGGGCTTGCCGGCGATGATGTGCTGCGTCAGCGCCGGCAGGCCAAGCGCCGACATCAGGAACAGCGCCTGGTGCAGCGGATCGCCGCGTTCCAGCTCTCCGGCCTGCTGCGCGTCGACAATGCTTTGCAGCAGCAGCTTGGGATGGCGCGGCGCCAACGTGGACAGGAAGCCCTGCGCGGCGGTTTCGCCGGCGGCGGCGTCCAGCAGCATGTGCGCGATGAAGCCGCCATGCTCGGAGATGAATTCCAGCAATTGACGCAGCATGGCTTGCAGCCGCGGCAGCGCCGCCGGCTGTTGCTGCTGTTGCCATTGCATCTGGCGCAGCAGCGGCGCGTACCAGCTTTCCAGCAGCTCGGCCAGGTAGCGTTCGCGGCTGCCGAAGTGGTAGACAAAACTGCCCGGATTGACGCCGGCGTGCAGGCACAGGCCGCGCACGGTGAGCGCGCGCAGACCGGTTTCCTTGGCGAGTTCCAGGCCGCAGTCCAGCAGTTGCTGGCGGGTGGCGTTGATCGGTTTGTTCATGAACTGGTTTTATACGAATGTATAAGCGTATGCAAGTAGTATTTGTACGCTTGTATAAATCAGGCGCAATTACACAAGTGCTTGTTTTTGCAATATCGCCGGCAAACGCCGCGTGGGCTCGGGCAAATTCACTGTGCGGCGGCATGTGCCGGAGGGAAATAATCGGCCATAATTGGAGCGCCGGCGTCAGCCGGCACCAAGAATCCCGCAGCCGCGCCAGGCTCCTTGAGCCGTGGCCGTGGCGAAAACAGCGATTCATCGCACCATCTCAAAGGGGACACATCATGTTGGCCATCATCGGCGGCAGCGGCCTGGCCCAGCTGCCCGTACTGGAAGTCACCCATCGTCAAGTTGTGCGCACCCCCTATGGCGACCCTTCTTGCGCGCTGACCTTCGGCCTGCTGAACGGGCAGAACGTGGTGTTCATCGCACGCCATGGCTATGGCCACTCGCTGGCGCCGCATGAGATCAATTACCGCGCCAATATCTGGGCCTTGCATGATCAGGGCGTCAAAGGCGTGATCGCCATCGGCACCGTGGGCGGCATCCGTCCCGACATGCCGCCGGGCCGCCTGGTGGTGCCGGACAACATCATCGACTACAGCTGGGGCCGCAAGCACACCTTCTTCGAGGGCTTGGACCGGCCAGTTGTGCACGCGGAATTTTCCTCGCCCTATGACGACGCACTGCGCCAGCGGCTGATCCGCGCGATGGCGGACAGCGGCCACAGCGGGGTGGTGGGCGGCGTTTATGCCTGCACTCAGGGCCCGCGGCTGGAAAGCGCCGCGGAAATATTGAAGTTGGAGCGGGATGGTGCCGATATAGTCGGCATGACCGGCATGCCGGAGGCGGCCTTGGCGCGGGAGATGAACCTGCCTTATGCGCATCTGTGCCTGGTCAGCAACTGGGCGGCCGGCAAGGGCGGCGCGGCGACGGTGGAGTTCGACGCCACCACCGGCGCGATGGGGGTGGAAATGTGTACTGGGGTGTTACAGGCGCTGTTGCAAACCGGGGCCTAGCATATCAAGACCTAATCCGGCCTGATTGGCTGCGAGCTTTATTTATTGAGGGGGTGTGTGTGCTTGTAATTCGGGATCGAGAGTCATGAGACAGTGTCCGGTGTGTGCCGAGGAGGGGGGGCGCTACGCGGTTGATGTTGGGAGCCATCAGGTAGTCAAGTGCGGCGCCTGCGGTTTGGAATATACCTTGCCGATCCCTACGGACCAGGAGTTGAGCGCGTTTTACGCGCAATACCAGGATATTAGAGCTCGGCAGGATGTTGTGATGCGCAATGCCGCACGCAATTTGTCGACATTGGGTGGGCTGGGCTGCGATGAGGCTTCCGAAATTCTGGATTTTGGCGCCGGGCACGGAGATTTTGTCCGCGTAGCCGGCGCCAGGTGCCAGGGGGTCGAATTGGGTTCGCCTGGTGCGGAGCGAGTCCATGGCTCCTTGCAGGCGTTCAGGCCGCAGCAGTTTGATTTTGTAACGCTGTGGGGGGTGCTGGAGCATCTGAATCATCCGCTGGAAATCCTGCGTGAATTGATGCCCTTGTTGAAGCCGAATGGTTATCTGGTGCTGACTACGGTGGACGCCGAAGGCTTGATCCCCTATTACTACAAGCCGGTCGAGCATTTGACTTATTGGACGAAACCATCGTTTCAAGCGCTATTCCGGCAATTGGGGCTGGAGATGTGTTGGCACAAGCCATACCGGATGGAGCAGGCGAAAGAAGTCTATGTGGATCGCCTGCTGAGCCGCACGCCTGAGGGCTACCGGGCGGCATTCGCCGCCGCTTTGCCCGCCTTGCCAGACTATGTTGAAGTGCCCACCAATGAAGTCCTGGTTGCGGCCAGGAAAGTTTGAGCGGACAGCCGCGCGTCTGGCGGCTATCCGCGGTAAGCTCACGTGCTGGCCGCGGACTTAGTTGAAGTTCAGACCCGCCTTGGTGGGATGGTCTGCAGCCAATACTTTTGCACGCGCTTTCTTGATTTCCTCTATCCCCATATCGTCGTAGCGGCTGTAAATCTCAATGAAGTCCTGTTTCATGCTTTGCCAGGCGCGTACGGTCCTGGAGTCGAATTCCTGACCATTGCCAAGACGACGTCTGACCTGGACGGTGATGTCGTTGAAGTGGGCGAAGGGGATTTTGCGCGACAGGCGAATCAGCAGATCCCAGTCTTCGTGCGACGGCAGGTCTTCATCGAAACCGCCGACTTCGTCGATGACCAGCAGCGGATGAGCCAGCGCGTTGATGGGGATGTAGTTGGAGATTTGCAGGCGGTTGAAGTCGAATTGCTTGCATGCCATCAGTGCGCGGCCTTGTTCCTCGCGCATACCGCATTGCACCTGTTCGGTGATGAAGTGGGCGTTGCCGAAAACCAATGCGCCAGGGTGGCGGCTGGCTTCATGGTGCAGACGTGCCAGGTGATGGCTGTACATGATGTCGTCGTCGTCCAGATAGACGACGTAATGGCCACGACACAGACGTAAGGCCAGATTGCGCGCGGCGGCTACGCCGCGGTTGGGTTGGCGCACATAAGTAACGTTGATGTCCTTGCCCAGCCATTCCAGCAGGCTTTCCTGTGGCAGGCCACCATCGTTGACCAGGATGACTTCGAAGTCCTTGAAGCTTTGCTCTGCAATACTTTGCAATGCGTTGACCGCCAGGTGTGGACGATCATAAGTGGTGAAAATGATGCTGAAAAACGGCTGCTCTGGATTGAGTTCAGTAGGGCCGACTTCGGGGAGCTGCGATTCGGTGAAATCGTGGGGGCCTTGTTGGGCGTGCTGGGACAGCACGCTTTCCACTTTCGACAACACCTCGTTGGCGCGGGCTTCCGCCAGTTCACGTCTATGTGCAAATTCCGGCAGCGCCTGGCTGTGAAAGTATTCGAACTTGGACTGGAACAGGCGGATGATATCGGCCAGATGGGGCAAGAGCCGGTCAAGGTTGGCTGTGGTGAAGTATCTTTCGAGCAGAAGCGCATGTTCGAACAACGCCAAGCCGGAGCGGCCGTATTTATCTCCGGACGAGGCCTGCTGCTGATGCACCCGGAAGATGGAGATGTTCTTGTTGACGAAGCCGATCTTGATGCCTTGCGCCGCTAGCTGCAGGCTTTTGTCCCAATCGGTAGCCCGGAAAAATGGCTCATCGTCGAAGGCCTGCAGGCTGGTGTCGAAAAAGTCGCTGTCCAGAACTATTTCGCGCCGGAACATGGAGGCGACGATATTGATATAGCAGTCGAATTTCAGCAGGTTGGGGAGCTCGTCCCGCTCTCCGAAGTAATCGTGGTCCAGCCAGCCCGGATGTTGCAGGGGGAAATGCTGGTTGTCTTCGTTGATCAGGGTATAGCGGCCATAGACGAAGCCGCACTCGGGGTGCTGGTCCAGCGCGTCTTTCAGGGTCTTGAGGCTATTGGGGGCCAGTAGATCGTCGGCGCCGACCAGCACGATGTAGTCGCCGCTGGTTTTCTTGACGGCTTGATTGATATTGAGCGTCGCGCCCAGATTTTTGTCGTTCAGGAAATACTTGACCCGCTTATCCTTGGCGGCGAATCCTTGGATGACTTCCGCGGTATTGTCGGTTGAGCAGTCGTCGCAGACGATGATTTCAAGGTCATCGATTCCTTGCCGCAATATGCTGTTGAGCGCATCCGGCAGGTATTTTGCGTAATTGTAGGCAGGGATGACGACGGAGATCATAAGACGGGCTACCCAGGGTATGTTGAAAAACGGGGCGTTTTCCAGCGCCCCGATTTGAAGATCGAATCAAATAAAATTGATGTGTTCGGGGGGATTCTTGAGATCCCACAAGAACTTGTTCACATAATCTTGTCGGCAGCCAATGGCGCAGTCTTTGTGTACGTCAACCGATTCGGTGACGTCCTTGTGCACCGCCCAGTAACGGTCTCCCATTACCATATCGTAGAACGATTGCTCATGCAGGTCACCGATGTAAAAACGTTCCTTGTTGAAGAAGGGGCCGCAGGGGTAGACCTTGCCGTTGCCGGAGATTTGCAGCAGGAAGGGCGTGCCGTGGCAGACGTCGTATTTGCGGAAGCCGTTCTTGTACAGGGCGGATTCAGAGGCGGCGTTGATTTTGTTCCATTTCGCCTGCACCACGTAGTCGGTGGTGGAATAGCCTTCCGCTTCCTTGAGCATATCGCCTATCGTCAGATATTCATCGTAGTTGATGCCGATTTCCTTGTACTCGGAGTCGGAGCAGTGCTTGATGACGAAGTAGTCAACACCGAGTTCGGCTCCTAGCTTGGCTTCGGGGATGACTTCGTCGAAGCACTCCGGGATCAGCACCATCTGCAAGCCCAGCGTGCACTTGTAGCCATATTCCTTCTTGATCTGCACCAGCGCGCGGATCTTCTCCACCAGCAGATCGAAGTTGGCTTCCTTGGACTGATGCACGCGGCGGAAGCCCTCGCGGGTGCCGGCGGACAGGTTGAAGCGGATCCAGCTCATGTTCTTGAGTAGGTCGTGAGCGCGGTCCATGTCCAGCAGCAAGCCGTTGGTGGCCATCGAGGTATCCACGCCCAGTTCGCCGGCCAGCACGGTGGCGTCGTACAGCGCCGGGTTGAGCGTGGGCTCGCCGTCGCCGATGAAGCCGATGGAGCGCACGCCAAGGCGACCGCAATCGCGGATATAGGACAGCAGCGCCTCGCGGCCTATCATGGTGCCCTTGGTCATGTTCTGCACCACCGCGTAGCAATAGATACAAGCGGTGTTGCAGAACTTGGTCAGGCCCATGTCGATATGGATGGGCGCGAAGCGCTCGCCGCGCTGCCAGGCCAGTACGCGGTCCAAGTGATGCATCATCTTATGGCCGTCGAAGCGGAAACGCTGCGGCGGGTTGCGGAAGCTGGGGCCGGTGAACTGGTTGGGCACATGCTCTTCGCCGTCGCCCTCAGACATGCGGATCACGCCAATCTGGTTGCCTTCGCTGTAAAACTGGATTTTCTGGCCGCTGCTCTTGTCCAGTTGGTAGCTGTCCAGCAGTGCTTCCGCGTCGGTCAGCGCCTTGCGATTGACGATGACATTGGAGGTGCGCAGCTTGTGGCCTGGGTTGCGGGCCAGCGGCGCTTCCTCCGGAATCATGGTGGTGGTCTTTTGACCGAAGCGGTTGACGCCTTCCTTGGGTTTGTTCTCGCTCATGGCAAGCTCCTTGCAGTCTTTCAGAATGGCCCGGTGAACCAGTCCCCCGGTACATCGTGGTGGGGACGGGCGGGGGGGAGGGCATCCAGGGGAAGGGTTGCCAATCCCAACATGTCGCCGACGGCTGTGATGATGTCGGCTGCTTCTGTGTAAAACGCCTTGCTCAAGCCATAGCTGGTGGGTTCCGGGCAGTCCGGCGCGCAAAGCCGGCGCGGCGGGCAGCGGAACGACGACCAATGGCTGATGCTGAGCCGGGCAATGATTTCCCCGGCGACCGAGCCGGTGGTGGCGCCGGTGTCCAGCACCAGCAAGCGGCCAGTCTTGGCCAGCGAACGCTCCAGCGCGGGCATGTCCAGTGGCTTGATGCTGCGCAAGTCGATCAGATCGCAGTGCACGCCTGCCTGGGCCAAGGCCTGGCAGGCGTGGCGCGCTTCCGCCACCAGATAGGACATGGCGACGATGGTGATGGCATCGCCTTCCATTACGGTCTTGGCTTTGCCGATGGGAACGCGGACATCGCCTTTGGGTACTTCGTCGGTGGCCGGATGCACCCAGCGGTGCTCCAGAAAGACCACAGGGTCGTCGTCGAAGATCGCCGACAACAGCAGGCCTTTCGCATCGGCGGCGCTGGCTGGCATCACCACTTTCAAGCCCGGCACATGGGCGAACCAGGCTTGCAGGTTTTGCGAATGGGTGGGGCCTTGGCCCCAGCCGCGCCCTAGGATCAGCCGCAGCGTGAAGGGCACCCGGTGCTGCGCGCCGAAGGTGTAGCGCCATTTGGCCGCGTTGTTGACCAGTTGATCCATGGCCAGCAGGAAGAAGTCCAGCCGCTGGTGACACATCACCGGCCGCAGTCCGCCCAGCGCCGCGCCGACGCCGATGCCGGTCATCGCGTTTTCCGAGGTGGGCATGTCGAACACCCGCTGCGGGCCGAACTGCTGTTGCAGGCCGGCGGTGGTGCCGAAGATGGTTTTGGGGTCGTCTACGCCCAGGCCATAGCAGATGACCGCCGGGTCTTGCTCCATGGCCAGGCGCAACGCCTGGTTGATGGCCTGGGCGGCGTTGATCGTGCTCATGCTCGCTCTCCCAGTGGCGTGGCGTAGATGTCGTCTTGCGCGCTGTCCGCGTCAGGAAACGGCGCGGCCTCGGCCTTGGCGAAGGCCGTATCTACGCGGGCGGCGATGCGCGCCTCGCAGGCGGCCAGCCATTCGCGGCTGACGTCGGCGCGCTCGATCTGGCGTGGAATCGGGTCGCGCTCCTTCCAGACCTGCAATTCGCCCTCCGGCCGGTAGTTCAGGTGGTCGTCGTCAAACGCGCCGCAATGCTCAAGCCAGCGATAGGTCGGCATCTCGATGAAACAAGGGCCGGCGCCGTTGCGGATTGTCACAATGGCTTCGCATGCCGCGGCGTAGACGGCCTCCGCGTCATTGCCGTCCACGGTGATGGCGCGCAGGCCGATGGCTTCGGCGAAGCCCGCCAACGAACGGCCGGCGGGCTGGCGTTTGGACAGCGGGCTGTAAACTGAGTAAAGGTTGTTCTCACAGGCAAACAGCACCGGCAGCTTGCGCACGACAGCGAAGTTGGCGCTTTCAAAGAACACGCCTTCTTCGGTTGCGCCGTCGCCTAGAAAGACGCAGCTGATCTGGCGCGAGCCTTGCTGCTGTTGTGCCAGCGCCATGCCGACGCCAATGGGTATGCTGTTGCCGACGATGGCGGTGCTGGCCAGGAAGCCGGCTTGCGGGTCGGACAAATGCATAGAGCCGCCACGACCGCCGCAGCATCCGCTGGCCTTGCCGTACAGCTCGGCGATCATCGCGTCGAGGTCGCCGCCCTTGGCCAGGTAGTGGGCGTGGGCACGGTGGGTGCTGACCGCCTGATCCTGACGTTCCAGCGCCAGGCCGATGCCGGCTGCAGCGGCCTCCTGGCCTATGGACAGGTGAACCGGGCAGCGCATCCGTTGTTCCGGATAGCGGCGGGCAATGGCCTCTTCCGTGCGCCGGATCAGCAGCATGTTTTCCAATAATGCGTGAGCGGAGTTCATGGCGGCGCTCAGATGAAGTTGATGTGCGGCACCGACTGGTTCACCAGGCGGTCCAGATAGCGGTTGATTTCATCCATCCGGCAGTTGCGGCGGCAATCCTTGATGTCCAAGTGATTGCGGATGAAATGGAAGCTTTCCTTGCGGCGTTCACCCTCCCAGATTTCCTGGAAGCCGGCCTGGTTCAGGTTGCCGTATTCGAAGCGCTTGTCCAGCAAATAGGCGCTGCAGCCGTAGACGCTGCCGTCGGCCATCACATAGCCCCAGACAAAGGGGGTGGCATGACACTTCTGATAACGGGCTTCAGGCTTTTCCAGGTACTTCTGCATGGTGTGGCTGCGGAAGATCAACTGGAAATCGGGGCTGTTGAACGCCGCCAGTTCCTCTTCCATCGCCAGATAGGGATGGTAGTTGATGTCTTCGTACTGATGGGTCTCGCTGTACAGGTGCTGGGAGTAGGGCTTGATCACTAGGTAGTCGGCGCCGATTTCGTCGCGGCAGATGCGCGCCAGCTCCGGCATGTCCGCGGCGTTTTCCGGCAGCAGCACCGCTTGCACGCCTATGGTGCAGGCAATATTGTGCTGGCGCTTATAGGCGGCGGCGTATTTCAGATTGTCCACCACGCGCTGGAAGTCGCGCTCCCGGGTCTGATGCACTGCGGCGTAGGAGGCGGCGGTACCGGCGTTCAGCGAAACCTTGATCCAGGAGGTTTTGTCCAGTGAGCGTTCGACAAACTCGGTGTTCAGCAGCACGCCATTGGTGGTGAAGGACACATCGATGCCGGAGGCCTTGGTCAAGGCGACGATCTCGTTGATCTTCTTGTGCAGCAGCGGCTCGCCTTCGCCGGCGTACATGATGCTTTTCACGCCGAGCCGCCCCATTTCCGGCAGCCTTTGTTCCAGCATCGCGTAATCCAGCATCACCGACTTATAGCCGATGTAGTCCACCGCGCAGAAAGTGCAGCGATGGTTGCAGGCGCCTACCGGCGACAACTCCAGATAGATCGGGTAGATGTGTTTGGCTTTTTCCCAGTCGTCGCCGGATTCGATCAAGTCGGCGACGCGGCGCGGGTGGTAGACCAACTTGTGGCTGTCGATCAGAAAGGTGTCCATGAGCGTTGCTCCTTCACTTCAACAGCGTGGTCGCATACTTGGCGAACAGGACCGGGTCGATCGGCTCGCGGTTGCAGACGATTTGCACATCCAATGCCGCGGCGATGCTGCCGGCCAGCACAGCCATTTCGGACGAAGCGCCCGAGGCCATGCACAGGCCGGCCAGCGACAGGAAGGCGTCGCCAGCTCCGATGCGGTCCACCACATGGGAGGACAAGGCCGGAATGGGTACGGCACGGTCCTGATCCACGATCAGCGCGCCCTTGGCGCCGCGGGTGATGGCCATTGCCCGAGCGTCCAGCTGGGCGCGCAGGTCGGCGGCGACTTCTTCCAGCGGGGACTGGCGGTCATGGGTGGCCAGCCGCGCTTCCGGCTCGTTCAGGCACAGGAAGTCCGCCTTCGGATAACGGGTGATGATGTGGTAGCCGCGGTTGCCGCCGTTGATTTGGGTATTGATCGCGAGGAAGGCAGCGTGCTGGGAGATGCTGTGCGCCATCTTGCGGCTAATCAGGCCGTTGCCGAAGTCGGGCACGATTACGGCGTCGAAGGCGCCGGCGTGCAGGGCGATCCAGTCGCAGAAGGATTGCTCCAGCGCGTCGTCCTCCTGTTCTTCGCCGCCAAAGTAAATCTCGAACAGACGCTGCAGCTCCTGATCGACGAAACGGCGTTTGATCAGTGTCGGGGCGGTTTTGAAGAAGCGGTGCTCTAGTTGGACATTGGCCTTTAATTTACTGCTGACGTATTCCAGCGAGTCGTCGTGCTGGCCCAGCGCGGTCAGCAAAGTGACGTTGGCGGCGAAGCCGGCGATGTGGTTGGCTACCGCGATGGCGCCACCGGCGAAGCGTTCCTCGCTTTGATAGCGCACCGCCAGCGAGGTGCCCTTACCGGTTTGGCCCAGCGTATGGACGTAATGGTATTCGTCGATGATGGCGTCGCCAATGACCAGCACCTTCATCTTCGCCAACGCGCGGACATGAGCGAGGAAATCCTCCAGTGGGCAGCTTTTCTTGAAGCTTTCCAGAAACAGGCGGGTATCCTGCGGCAGAACGTCGAAATGATCGTTCAGCAACTTGGTGGAGCTGAAGGTGATCTCATCGGTGAAATACACTTCGCCGCCGTGCTGGCGCACCGCCGCTGCCTCGCGCGCGATGTTGCCGCTGGGGTCCTGGCTGGCATCGGCGTAATCGCTGCCTTTGACATAGAGGTGGGGTTGGATGTGGTCGATGGCGTTGATCGCGGTTTCGGCGTCGCTGATTGCCAGATAGTCGACACAGGCGAGCGCAGCCAGGTTTTCGGCACGTAATAGCTCAGTGAATACGGGACGCCCCGGCCCCTTGCGCACGAAGGCGTCAGAAGTGACGGTGACCACCAGCATGTCGCCCAGAGAGCGAGCGTGCTGCAGATGTTTGATATGTCCTGCGTGCATCAGGTCGAAAGTGCCATGGCAATGGATCACTTTGCGGCCTGCCTTCCTGGCTTGTTGCGTCAGTTTGCCCAGCGCGTCCAGGGGTTTGATTTTTTCCATGCTCATGCTATTTCCCTGCTAACGCGTCCGACAGATAGTGAAGAATCAACTGATGTCCGACTTCAACCTCGCCGTAATCGTCCGATGGCAGCCAGATATTGACATGGCCGGCGCCGCGCAAAGGATTGTCCGGTGCAAAGCCGGACAGGGTGATGACCTCGGCCGAACGGGTGCTGGCGGTTTCAATCGCAGCCAGAATATTGGCTGAGCGGCCGGAACTGCTAACGGCGATCAGAATATCACCGCTTCTGAGGTAGCGTTCCAGCAATTCGGCGTAGGCGCGCGCATAGCCGTAGTCGTTGCTCATGCAAGTCATCAGCGCCGGTTCGTGCAGCACATGGGCGCGCAGCCGCGCCTTGTTGACCAGGTCGTTTTGCACATGGGCGACCAGCGCGGCGCTGCCGCCGTTGCCTATCAGGTAAACCGCACGGTCCTCTGCTCCGGCCCGGCGCAGCAGTGCTAGCGCATGGCGCAGCCCCGGCTCGGCGGCCAACTCCTGTCCCGCCGCAGTGACGCGCAGGCTGGATAGCACTTGTTGGAAACGGGCAAGCGCCGCTGCGAAGCTATCGGTGATCATGATGCCTGCCCCAGATGAGTGAACCAGCTGCGGGTGGCGGTATCGATGCTGTTTGGGGTCCACACCGGTGCATCAGCCCAGTCCTGGATGCAAGAACGCATGATGGCCACGCCCTGTTCGAAACTGACCTTAGGGCGCCAGTTCAAGCGCTCGCGGATGAGGCGGGTGTCTGCGAAGGTGCAGTCAGGCTCCCCGGGGCGCTTGGGAATGTAAGTTCGTTCACCACCCAACAGTTCAACCAGATAGTTGACGCTGTAGTGGTTGCCGCTGCCCACATTCAGCGCTTCGCCGCTGAGCGCAGAGGCCGCGGCGGTGACGAAGGCATTGGCGACATCGGTGACGAAAGTGAAGTCGCGGGTTTGGCTGCCGTCGCCGACTATGGTCAGCGGCAGGCCTTTGAGCTTTTGAGCCAGGAAGACGCCGAATACCGCGCCGTAAGCGCCATTGGTGCGAGAGCGCGGGCCGTAGACATTGAACAGGCGCAGCGACAGCGTGGGCAATTGGTAGACGCGAGCCCAGTGCAGCACCAGTTCTTCGCCCATCGCCTTGGTCAGCGCATACGGATACTCTGGCTTGATCGGCGTGTCTTCGGGTGTCGGATAAATGTCGGGAATGCCATAGCTGGATGAGGAAGCGGCGTACACCAGCTTTTTGACGCCATGTTGTTTGGCCGCTTGCAGCACGTTCAGCGTGCCGCTGACGTTGACGTCGAAGTAGTCTTCCGGCTGTTCGATGGAAGGTACGATGTCGGAGCGCCCGGCCAGGTGGATGACCCAGTCGACGCCGGCGAAATACGGCTTTATGGTTTCGCGCTCGCGAATGTCGGCGCGCACGAAACGGAAATGGGGATGCGAGGCAAAAGCAGATAAATTGCGTTCGTTGCCGGTGGACAGGTCATCCAGCGCAATGACCTGATGGCCTTCATTCAATAGCAGATCGCAGACATGGCTGCCGATGAAGCCGGCGGCTCCAGTTACCAAGACTTGCATGGAGGATTCCTTGTGATGCCAATGTGTGCGGGCTAGCATTTTATCGTCTGGTATACGCTTAACTTGAGTGGCCGTAGGCTATAGAAAGGGGGACATTGCCGCAAGGCTACTAATGGCCTTTAGCCCGGGGAGCCTGGCCGGAAGCGTTAAAGGGAGGTCGATATGGTGGCAATGCCTTGCTGCTTGCGGCATGATCCGGGCGAAGGAAAATAAGTAAATAGTCGCCATGCTCTTGCCGTTGGCTGAGGGAAGGCGACAGAATTCGATTGCCGGGCACTCTATCCGTTGTCATTCCATGTTTAAAGAAAAGAGATTAGAAAATGAGTGAAAACAAGCTGCAGCATCGTCTTCTAGACATCATAGGCAAGAAACCGAGGATAGGCGTGCTGACGCGGGATGGCCTGGATGCCGCCTGCTTTCGCCTTCGCCTTGGCGATATGCTGAATATGCTGGCGCCTGTTTTCGATACTTGCTTCTACAGCAATTCGGCGCAATTGATGCCGAATGGCGAATTTCCGTATGAGTCCGAACAGGCCTACGTGGACGCGATGGACGCTTTTGTCGTGCAGCGGGCTTTCCCCTCCAAGGGATGGAAGCCCTTGCTGCAAATGATCATCGACTCGGGCAAGCCTATCATTTACGAAGTGGATGACTGGCTGATCGGCATGCCGGAAAGCCACCCGATGCACGATATGTTTCATGAGCTGTTCCCGGTCATTGAATGGCTGATGCCGTTTTGCGCACTCATCATCACCACGACGGATACTCTGGCCGAGAAGCTGAGGCGTTACAACGCCAATGTCTCCGTGGTGCCCAACTGCGTGGCTTCCGCGCGGCTGGTGGAGCCGCTGGTCGATCTGGACGATGAACATGTGCTGACCATAGGCTTTGCCGGTACCGAAACGCATAAGAAGGACATGGAGGTGCTGTCGGCGGCCTTGTATCGCATCTACCAGGATTACGCTGGCCAGGTCCGCTTCGTGTTCTGGGGTGATGTGCCCCAATCCTTGCTCGGTTTGAAAGGCGTGCGCCGGGTTTCGAGCTTTTTGCCCTATCAGCAATACCTGACCGAACTGGCCGAACTGCGTTTGGATATTGCGCTGGCTCCATTGAAAGCGTCCGAATTCAATAATGGCAAGTCCGATCTGAAGTGGCTCGAATACTCGCTGGTGGGAGCCGCGTCGGTGGTGTCGGATGTGCCGCCCTATGCCTGGTTGAAGGGAACCGGCCTTGCTCTGTTGACTGACAATAGCGAGGATGGCTGGTTTGACGCCATCGCTGGGCTGATCGACAACCCGGACTTGCGCAAACGCCAAGCCAGGATGGCTAGGGAGTACGCACTGAACAATCGGCTGCTGGAGCAGGTCATGCCGGGGGTCTTCTCCCTGTGGAACAGCGTGCTGCCACCCTTGCTGCGCAAACCGATGCCAGAGGCCTGGGGCGAGGTCGCGATGAAGCCTTTGACCGGCGGCGATGCGGCTGAGGCGCGGAAGTATCAATTGTGGTGGCGCAACCATAATTTCCGCGAGATCCATGCGGAGCAGTTGGCAGAGCGCATGATGAAAGAATGGTCATTGCGTCCCAAATTCAATCTGCTGTGCCTGGCTCCGCAGACGGAACTGGTACGCTTGGCGGCGAGCTTTCAGGGCATGGAGAGCCAGTTGTACCCGCATTGGCGTTTGATCGTGCTGTCGGATGCGCCAGTGCCTGATCCGGTATTTGACAGTAGTGATCAACTGGGGTGGTTGCAGTTGGACAGCCTGGAGGATTATGAGACCGTGGCGGCGGCCGTGAATGGAGTCGTTGCCGATGTTCCCGCTGATTGGACTCTGTTGCTGCCAGCGGGCTTCCATTTGCAGCCACAGGCTTTGCTGCGATTGGGCGAGGCGATCGATGCCCATCCGGAGTGGCTGGCTATCTATACCGATCACGATGTGATCTCACCGATGCGTGAGCGTTTCCTGCCGTCCTTCTTGCCGGATTTTTCACCGGATTACCTGCGCTCCATGGACTACGTCGGCAGCGCGGTCGCTTTCTCTTCCGCGGCCTTGGCCAAGATCGGCGGCTTCCAGGCCTTCCCCAATGCCTATCATTATGACGTGTTGCTGCGGCTGCTCGCCTTGGAGGGCGCGCGGAGCATTGGTCACCTGGATGATGTGTTGATTTCCCTGCCTTGGAGCAGTCGCGATATCGAGCCTTTGGGCCAGGCGGCAAGGCTGGTCGCCTTGCAGAACCACGCCGCAGGGCTGATTCCGGAGGCGGAGGTCAGCGAGGGGATGGCTCCAGGCACTTTCCATTTCAATTACCGAGTGGCGGGACAGCCGCTGGTGTCGGTCATCGTGCCGACTCGCGACAAGCTGGAGTATTTGGAGCCATGTGTTGACAGCCTGTTCGAAAAGACCGGCTATCCCCATTTCGAACTGCTGATCGTAGATAATCGCTCCGAGCAGCCCGAAACGGAAGAGTACTACCAACTACTGCAGCAACGTTTCCCCGGGCGGGTGAAAGTGCTGCGCTACGATGCTCCCTTCAATTTCTCGGCCCAGTGCAATCTGGCCGCTCAGCATGCCGCGGGCGAGTTTCTGCTGTTGCTGAACAATGATACCGAGATTATTTTTGCCAGCTGGCTGGAGCGCATGGTGGCGACGGCCCAGCAGCCTGGAGTCGGAGCGGTGGGCGCGCGCCTGATCTATCCCGAAATCGGCAAGATCCAACATGCGGGCATTGTGCTGGGCCTGCCTGGACGAATGTACGCGATTGCCGATCACGTGTTCGAAGGCCAGGATCTGACTGAACCTGGTTATCTCAACCGGGTGGTGACCATGCAGAACTATTCCGCGGTCACCGGGGCCTGCCTGCTGCTGAGCAAGGAGGTCTATCTCCAGCTTGGCGGCATGGACGAGGAAGATTTCAAAGTATGTTTTAACGATGTGGATTTGTGTCTGAAGGCGCAGGCTGCCGGCCTGCGCAATGTCTACAATCCCTTTGTGACCTTATATCACCACCATGCCAAGAGCATTGGTAGGGCAACCGTGGACCCTATCGTGGCACTGGAGGCGGCGGTTAGGGAGCGAAACGAACTGAAGGCCGCATTGCGGCGTTGGCTGCCTAGCGCGGCCACGGATCCGGGATTTAACCGCCACTTGTCTTTAAGCGGCCGAAAGATGGAGCTTGAAACACACAAGGTGGTGTCCTGGGATACGCAAGTGCTTGGTCGCAAGCGAGTATTGGGCTTGCCGGTGCCGGGGGGGAGCGGTGAATACCGTCTAAGCCAGCCCTTGTCCGTGTTGCAAGAGCAAGGCAAGCTGGATGGCGAAATCCATCAACCGTCGCATGGATTGCTATCGTTGGTCGAAATGGCGCGGCATGCGCCGGATACCTTTTTGTTGCATACCGGCATCAATGATGCGATTCAGGATGCCTTGGGTGCTTATCGGGAGTTCATGCCGGAAATACGGGTGGTGTTCGGCATCGATGATCTGATTGGAGGCACGCCGGAAAAGAGCAATCTGTACGACCACTGGAAGCGTTTGTACCCGGATGCCAAACAACGCTTACGCAAGGTTCTGCGCCTATGCGATGCCCTGGTGGTGTCGACCGAGCCGCTGGAACAGTTTACCCGCGACATGATAGATCAGCGCATTGTGATCCCTAACCGTCTGCGCAAGAGCATATGGGGTGATTTGCGTGCTCAGCGCCGGGTCGGTCGCAAACCAAGAGTAGGTTGGGTAGGCGCCTCCCAGCATCGCGGTGATCTGGAGTTGTTGTTTGAAGTGATCAAGCAGACCGCAGATGAAGTGGATTGGGTGTTCATGGGCATGTGCCTGCCGCAATTCCGCCCCTATGTTGCCGAGGTCCACCATTCGGTGCCATTCGCCGAGTATCCGGAAGCCGTGGCCAAGCTGGATCTGGACCTGGCGGTTGCGCCGCTGGAGATTCATGCCTTCAATGAGGCCAAAAGCAATTTGCGCCTGCTGGAATATGGCGCGATGGCGTGGCCGGTGGTATGCACGGATATCTTCCCCTACCAGACCAATGACGCGCCGGTATGTCGGGTGCCGAATGAAGTGGGGGTTTGGGTAGAGGCGATCCGCAGTCGCGTTCATGATCTGGATGCCGCTGAGCGCGAGGGCGATCAACTGCGCGCCTGGGTGGAGCGTCATTACTGGCTGGAGGACCATCATGACGATTGGTTCCGGGTTCTGAGCGGCTAAGGCTGCTGGAGCCGCCAGATGCTTGCGGTTCAGCGCAGGGCTCCTGCGCTGGCCAACTGAATCATAAGGCTATGTTGGACAGGCTCTTCGGAGCCTGTTTGCGTTTGGGTCTGGCGGTGGGGCTAATCGATATGGTTTGGTAAAAATACCATTTTGGTCAAGTTTGTTAACCTTTAGACGATCTAGTAAGCATGCTGCGCAAATCACGGAGTTCCGCTTGACGCAGTCTTGATCTCTAGGGGAATAACATGGCCATTACCGTAAATACCAATATTGCGTCGCTGAACGCGCAGCGCAACCTCAGCAACTCCAATAGCTCCTTGCAAGTTTCGCTGCAGCGCCTGTCATCCGGCCTGCGCGTGAACAGCGCCAAGGACGATGCAGCCGGTCTGGCCATTTCCCAGACCCTGACTTCCGCCATCCGCGGCAACAACCAGGCGATCAAGAACGCCAACGACGGCATCTCCGTAGGTCAGACCGCTGAAGGCGCGCTGGGCCAGATCGCCAACAATATGCAGCGTATCCGCGAAATCGCGGTACAGGCATCCAACGGCTCGGTCAGCAACACCAACCGTTCGCAGTTGCAGAGCGAAGTGGACCAACTGACCCAGGAAATTTCGCGTATCGTTCAGACCACTCAGTTCAACGGCACCAGCCTGTTGTCCGGTGGCTCGGTGCTGACCTTCCAGGTGGGCTCGTCCGGTGCGACCACTAACCAAGTGTCGATCTCGTCCACTGACCTGACTTCCGCGGGCACCCTGAATGCGTACAACTCCAGCTTGACCAATACCGGCACCATCAATGTGACGACTCAGTCTGGAGCCTCGGCGGCCTTGTCTGCTTTGGACACCGACATTGCCCAGATCTCGAATATTCGTTCGACTTTTGGTGCGGTGCAAAACCGCTTCGATGCCGTGGTCTCCAACCTGCAGAACTATGTGGAAAACCTGACCGCGGCCAATAGCCGCATCATCGATGTGGACTTCGCGGCGGAAACGGCCAACCTGACCAAGAACCAGATTCTGCAGCAGGCTGGCACTTCTATCCTGAAGAACGCCAACTCGCTGCCGCAGTCGGCGCTGACCTTGCTGCAATAAGTTGAGGTTGCGAACGCAGGGCATCTGTCTGACTAGGATGTCCTGCTTTGCTTGGTTTCCGGCGTGATACCGGAGATGCTGGGAAAATGGTGGTGCGGTAAAATTCACATTGCAGCTATAAAGTTTATTGTGACCCTGACGATATGGTGAATAAGCAAGTCGCTTTGCCCAACTGGACATCAGGAGAATCACCATGGCTATTACCGTCAACACCAATATTGCGTCGCTGAATGCGCAGCGTAATCTCGGCAACTCCAACAATGCATTGCAGGTTTCCCTGCAGCGCCTGTCTTCCGGCCTGCGCGTCAACAGCGCCAAGGACGACGCCGCTGGTCTGGCTATTTCCCAGACCCTGACTGCCGCCATCCGCGGTAACAACCAATCTATCAAGAACGCCAACGACGGTATCTCCGTCGGGCAAACCGCTGAAGGCGCACTGGGGCAGATTGCCAACAACCTGCAGCGTATTCGCGAAATCGCGGTACAAGCGTCCAACGGCTCGGTGAGCAATACCAACCGTTCGCAGCTGCAAAGCGAAGTGGACCAACTGACCCAGGAAATTTCGCGTATCGTGCAAACCACGCAGTTCAACGGCACCAGCCTGTTGTCCGGTGGTTCGGTACTGACCTTCCAGGTGGGTTCGTCCGGCGCAGCCAACAACCAAGTTTCCATTTCGTCCACGGACTTGACCTCCGCGGGTACCTTGAACACCTACAACTCGAGTCTGACCAATACGGGTACCGTGAGCGTGACAACGCAGTCCAACGCTTCGGGCGCGCTGTCATCGCTGGATGCCGACATTGCTTCGATCTCGAACATCCGTTCGACCTTCGGTGCGGTACAGAACCGTTTCGACGCGGTGGTGGCCAACCTGCAGAACTATGTGGAAAACCTGACCGCAGCCAACAGCCGTATCGTGGATGTGGACTTCGCGGCGGAAACTGCTACCCTGACCAAGAACCAGATTCTGCAACAGGCAGGCACTTCGATTCTGAAGAACGCCAACTCGCTGCCGCAGTCGGCACTGACCCTGCTGCAATAAGTTCTAGAATGATGGTATGAGCCAGCGGCGGCTCCGGTTGGTTGGGCAACCGGAGCTGCGCGCGTCAGGAGAGTTGCCATGCAAATACCTTCTTTACAATCGCTGCCGATTGCCAACGCGGGCGCATCCGCTCCGCGGCAGCAAACGGTGGAGCTGGCGCAAAGCGGGCAGGGAGCCGATAAGGCCGCTGCCTCTTTGCCGGACAATGCCCAGGCGGTTGCCGCGGCTGGTCAAGCGCAGCAGCAGCAAGCGCAGAATACCGCAGCCAAGCAAAAGCCATCGGTTACCGAGCAGCTGCAGTCCTCGCTGAAGCAACTAAACAGCGTGGCCTCGCTGTACAATAACCAGCTGGAGTTCTCGGTGGACAAGGACACGGATCTTCAGGTGGTGAAAGTTGTGGATAAGGAAACTCAGAAGGTCATCCGGCAGATACCTTCCGAGGACGCGATCCGGATCGCCAAGGCGATTGGCGATTTCAAAGGCATGCTGCTGAAGGACAAGGCCTGAGTCCCAGGAGCGGCTCAAAAATTTATAAGGGGTGATGAATATGGCAGGGATAACTACATCAGTCGGCACGATCGACGTTCAAACAATCGTAAGCCAGTTGATGGCGATCGATTCCCGGCCATTGCTCGCCAGCCAGAAGAAACTGGAGGGCTATAACACCCAGCTGAGCGACCTCGGCAAGATCGGTTCCGCGTTGTCCGCGCTGCAAAGCTCGATCACCAGCCTGTCTTCCGGGTCGTTTCTGCAAGCATTCAAAGTGTCCGCCAGTGATAGTTCGGTGGCTGGGGTCAGTACCACTTCCGGCGGGGTTAGCGGTACTTATGTCGTTAATGTGTCCAAGCTGGCCACTTCGCGCCAACTAGTGTTTGATCAGGTTGGCAGTACTAAGATCACAGATGCCCAGGCGGACATTCCCAGTGCGCCGGACGAACTGAAATTCACCGTCAATGGCAAGGAACAGACGGTCAAGCTGCGTGACAAGCCGGGCGACAAGGTTACTCTGCAGTCCATTTCCGACAAGATCAATGCCGAAGGCATGGGTGTCAACGCGTCGGTGGTCAAGAATAACGGCAACTTCAAGCTAGTCCTGGCTTCGACCTCTTCCGGCACCGACAACGCCTTCGCCATTACCGGCGCCGGCAGCACGGATACGGGCAAGGTTGATGGTAATGTCATGGGCGGGCTGTCGCAAAGCGCGGATGCCGCCAGCGAGTCCAAGCTGGCCGCCAATGCGGAGCTGACCGTCAACGGCGTCAAAGTGACTTCCGGCAGTAACAAAGTCAGTGGCGCGATTCCAGGGGTGGACCTGGATCTGTACAAGGAAAACGCCAACACCACGGTGACCCTGAATCAGGACTCGGCGGGTATCAGCAAGAACTTGCAGAGCTTCGTCGATGCCTACAACCAGGTGCTTAGCTCCATCAAGGACGCCCGTACCGGCAGCATGAAGGGCAATGCCTCGGTTCTATCCATTCAGCAGCAGCTGCAGAGCGTGCTGACCAAATCTATTCCCGGTGTCGACCCGGTCAATTCCTTCGCGTATCTGTCCCAGGTTGGCATTGCCATCCAGAAGGACGGCACCATCAAGCTGGATTCGACCAAATTCAATGACGCTCTGAAGAAAGACCCGACCGCGGTCAAGAATCTGTTTGGCAATAGCAGCAATAATGGGATTGCCCAGCTGCTGAACAAGGAGATTAACGGTCTGTTGGGGCCGACTGGCGTGGTGGAAAGTAGTAAGACTTCGATCAATTCGCGCATCACTACCGAGAAGGCTTCGCAAGATTCGCTCACCGCCCGGCTGACCGCGCGGCAAAAGCAGTATATTCAGCAATATACTGCGTTGAATTCGACGCTGAGCAAGATGGCAGCCAGTACCAATAATTTGAGCGGTTTGATGTCTCAGGTATAAGCTTTAGTCGTCCAGTCATGATTTTTAGCCGAGAGCCGGTGCGAATAGAACGAAAGCGTGCCGGGCCGGCCAGCGGGTGCTTACAAAATGCTGAATTCCAGAATGTTGAAGCAGTTCAACAAGGCCTATGAAAACGATGCCTTGAAGGCTGCGGTATACGGCGCCAGCCCCATCGGGATCGTGGTGATGCTGTACGAGGGCGCAATCAAGGCGATCATGACCGCCAGCATTGCGATCGAAGCGCAGCGTTTCGATGAAAAGGCGCGCATGATCTCGAAGGCGATGGACATCATAGAAGGTTTACGCATCGCGCTGGATGTCGAAGCTGGCAGCGAGGCGGCGGTCAATCTGAACGAGTTGTATCTCTATATGAAAAACCGTTTGGGCCAAGCCAGCCTCAAGAACGATCAAGTGATTCTTGCGGAAGTGCGCGGCCTGCTGGAAACCATACTTCCGGCTTGGCAGCAGGTCGATCGCAGTCAGCCGGCCGCGAGCGCGGTGGCGGGTGCATGACGGCTGCGACGCGAGTTGCCGCGCTGGCTCCGCTGATGGCGGAGTTGGATGCCTTGACATCCGAGCTTGCCGCGGTGGTAACGGCCAAGGATTACGAGCGCTTCAGCGTGTTGCAGGCGCAGCAGGAGAAGCTGATGGCGCGTCTGCTGGCCGCGCTGAATAAAGATGCCTTGGCGGCCTTGGATGAGCCGCAGCGCGCAGGCTTGCGCGAGTTGGTTCAGCGCCGCGAGGCGATCCAGGCCGAACTCGCGCAATGGAGCGAGGATGTTCGCGCCGAACTGGTGCTGATCAACCAGAATTCTCGGGTGCTGAAACACTATCGTTGAGCGCAAGTCGCCGCGGCGGCCCCGCTGGGGCGAGGCTGGTTCGATGGCGGGTTTGCCTTGGGTTGTTGGAGGTTTCGCCATAAAATTAAGTCACGGCGGAAACTCTTCCATGGGGAACCAAGATGTCCGGCACCTTCTTCCCATACCTGATGGTTGTGCTGTGGCTGATGCTGGCCATGGCGCTGGCCTATGTCTATTGGCGCGTGCTGCGCTTGGAAAGCAAGCGCGATAGCTTGACCACCATGTATCTGGATCAGCAGCAGCAGCAGATCAGCGCCTTGCAGCGCGATATGTCGCGCCTGCTGTCGCGCGTGGATCAGCAAGCGCACAGCGATGTCGGGCTCAGCCCCTATAATCAGGCGATCGAGATGATACGCCAGGGGCTAACGGCTTCCGAAGTGGCGTCCCGCTGCGGCATTTCCCGCAGCGAGGCCGAGTTGATTGTTTCCCTGTACCGGAATAGCCCTACCTCATGATCCCGTCGATCAATACCGGCGTCTTGCCGGCTCAGCAGATCAACCCCTCGCAGCTATTGGGCGAGGGCGCCAAACTGCTGCTGGAAACGGCGACGCTGCCCAGTCGTCTGCCGACGCTGCTGTTGGGCGAGCAGGTCACCGCGCGCGTGGCGGATAGGCTCGATAACAATCAACTGGCGGTATTGATCAAGAATTCGCTGTTCACGCTGAATCTGCCTCAAGGGGCGACGGTGAGCGGCGACACGCTGCAATTGAAAGTGGCGTCCTTGCAGCCGGCGCTGACCTTTCTATTGCAGGATGGCAGCAAGGAGAGCGCGGAGCAGACCAAGGGCAGTTCGGTGCAAGTGGCTTTGAGCCCGGCCTCCAAATATCTGACTCATCTGTTGTCCACCCAGACCAGCGACACCGGCAAGCCGGTGCTGGTCAATGCCGCGCAGCAGCCGCCGCCCAAGGTGGCTGAGGATTTGCAGCACGGGGTGGCCAAGAGCGGCCTGTTTTACGAATCCCATCTGAAGGACTTTGCCGACGGCCGCACCAGCCTGGCCGAAATCAAGCAGGAGCCTCAAGCCAAGATGAGCCAGGCGCTGGCCGCGTCTTCCGATCACGGCGCGGTCAACGCCAGACCTCAGATGCAGGAATTGGGCAATCTGGTGCAGCGCCAGCTCAACGGCCTGGAAAACCAGCAGCTGCAGTTCCAGGGCATGGCCTGGCCCGGCCAGCCAATGCAGATGGTGATAGAGCAGGAAAAGTCCGAAGCCGACCGCGAGGGCAATGGCCAGGAAGAGATGCAGGCCTGGTCTACCAATTTGTCGTTGCATCTGCCGGCGCTGGGGGGCATGGCGGCGCGTATTCGCCTGGTGGGACAGGCGGTGCAGGTGTCGTTTGCCGCCGAAGACGCCCAAGCAGGGCAGTTGATCACTCAGAATGCCAGCCGGCTGGAATCCGGGCTGGCTTCGGCTGGGCTGGCGCTGGCCAGCCTGGTGGTGAAGGACGATGGCGCGGCCGCCGAGTGAGGACAAGCGCCGCTCGGCGGTGGCGCTGTCATATCAGGATGGCCAGCGCTCGCCGCGGGTAGTGGCCAAGGGCTATGGAGAACTGGCCGAGCGCATCATAGACCGGGCGCGCGAGGCCGGGGTGTTCGTGCACGATTCGCCGGAACTGGTGTCGCTGCTGATGCAGGTGGACCTGGACAAGAACATCCCGCCCGAGCTCTACCGCGCGGTGGCCGAGGTGCTGGCCTTCGTCTATTTCCTGGAGCACCACGCCTCGGGCAAGGACTATGAGTTCGAAGCCTGGTTGGGCGGCCGCAAGCCCGCGCCTCTACCGGAGTCCGAATCCGGACCTACGCCCTAAGCGTCTATTCAAAGTCTGCTGTGCTTTGTTCCATGGCTTTGGCAGCCTTTGCCGTGCAGTCTTGTCGTTCATGCACTGGCGTTGCGGCGCGCTTCCCCTTATCCTCGATGGATGTCGTCGTTTTCATCGTGGAGTCGTAAATGAAAGTCGCTTATATCGGTCTGGGCATCATGGGCCGGCCGTGCGTGTTGAATCTGCTCAAGGCCGGCCACCAAGTGGCGGTATGGGCGCGTAGCCGCGAGCGGGCCGAGTCTCTGCTGCAGGCTGGCGCGAGCTGGGCGGATAGCCCGGCGGCCCTGGCCGGCCAGGCGGAGCTGTTGATCACCAATGTGTCGGACACCGCGGATGTGGAGCAGGTGCTGTTGGGCGAACAGGGCGCGGTGCATGGCGCCGGCGCTGGCCTGGTGTGCGCCGATATGAGCACCATCGCGCCGAATGGCGCTCGCCGCATCGCGGCGCGGCTGGCCGAAGCTGGTATCGACTTCCTGGATTGCCCGGTATCCGGCGGCGAGGTCGGCGCCGTCAACGGCACGCTGACTATCATGGTGGGGGGCAAGGCCGAGGCGCTGGAGCGCGCGCGTCCGGCCCTGCAAGCGATGGGGCAGACCATTACCCATATCGGCGCCAGCGGCGCCGGCCAGGTGGCCAAGGCCTGCAACCAGATCGCTGTCGGCGTCGGCGTCGCCGCGGTGGCGGAAATCATGAAGCTGGCCCAAGCCTGCAATGTGGATCCGGCTCCGGTACGCGCCGCGCTGCTGGGTGGCTTTGCTCAGAGCAAGGTGCTGGATATCCACGGCCAACGCATGATAGACGACAATTACGCGCCGGGCTTCAAGGCCAAGCTGCACGCCAAGGACATGCACATCGTGCTGGAAACCGCGCGCGAGCAGGGCATCAAGCTGCCGGAAGCCGAACGGGTGTCCGCGCTGATTGATCAACTGGTGGCGGAAGGCGAGGGTGAGCTGGATTCGTCGGCGATCGCGCGGCTGATCTGGCGACAAAACTAAAGCGGGAATGGACAACGGCGAGGAGCATCCTCGCCGTTTCTGTGTGGGGAAAGCTGGCTGAAGCCGCGCTCAGGCCACTTTGTCCTTCAATTGCTTGCTGGGCAGAAACACTACCTTGCGCTTGGCGGCGATTTCAATGCTTTCGCCGGTCTTGGGATTGCGGCCGGTACGCGCGGCGCTTTCCTTGACTTTGAACTTGCCGGCCACGGTGGTGACTTCATCGCCGCCGGCCAGCGCGTCCTGCAGCACATCGTCAAAAGCGCCCAGCACTCGGAGCACATCGGCCTTGCTCAGGCCGGATCTCTCGGCCAGCGCCGCGATCAGTTCTGCTTTGGTCATATTTTGGTCTTTCCCGAAGGTCAATGAGCGGCAGCGGCGGCCTGGTGGCCGCCACGGCCATGCTTATTCGATATTCTGGATCTGCTCGCGCATCTGTTCAATCAGTACTTTCAACTCGACCGAAGCCTGGGTGGTTTCGGTGGAGACCGATTTGGAGCCCAGAGTGTTGGCTTCGCGGTTCAGCTCCTGCATCAGGAAGTCCAGGCGCTTGCCGGATTGGCCGCCGGCTTTCAGGATGCGGCGCACTTCGCTGAGATGGGTGCTGAGGCGAGCCAGTTCCTCGTCCACGTCTATCTTCTGCGCGAACAGCGCGAATTCCTGCTTCAGCCTGTCCTCGTCGACATTGCCCAGCGCTTCCTGCAGCCGGCTGGACAGCTTGGACATATGCGCTTCCAGGATCGCGGGCAGCTTGGGCTTGATCGCGGCTACGATGCCCTCCATGCCGGCGATGCGCTCTTCCAGCACCAGCTTGAGCTTTTCACCCTCGCGGCCGCGCGAGGCGTTGAAGTCCTGCAGCGCGGTGGCCAGGCAGGCCGTGCACAGCTGTTGCAGCACTTCCGGCGCCAGCTCATTGCTTTTCATCACGCCGGGCCAGCGCATCAGCTCGCCCACCGACAGGCCGCGGCTTTCGCCGGCCTGCTCGCGCACTTGCTGCGACACTTCGATCAGCCGCTTCAGCACCGCCTGGTTCAATTCCAGCGTCGGCGCGGCGCTGTCCACCTGGTTGATGCCGACGCGGCATTCCAGCTTGCCGCGGCTGACCTTGGCGGAAATCAGCTCGCGCAATTGCGGTTCGATGACGCGCAATTCTTCCGGCAAGCGCATTTGCAAGTCGAGATAGCGGTGGTTGACCGAACGGATCTCTAGGCTGAGCAAACCGCCGGGAAATTCCCTGCTGGTTGCGGCAAAGCCTGTCATACTTAAAATCATCAGACACCCCCTTAGGATGAGCGGATTGGAACATTCTCAAGGCTGGGCCCGAATTGCTTTGCTAAGCTCAATCCAAGGCCTGTGAACACTATAACAACTGATACCCCATGACTCAATCGAACCCGCAGACAGCCTTGCCGGCCGGCTCCCGCTTGGGGGAGTACACGATTGTCCGCCAGTTGTCGGTTGGCGGCTTCAGCGTTGTCTATCTGGCGCTGGATGATCAGGACAACAAGTTCGCAATCAAAGAGTATCTGCCGCGCAATCTGGCGTTGCGCGACGATGATGGCCAGGTCACCGTGCCGCACGAGCTGGACCGCGAGGCGTTCAATCTCGGCCTGAAGTGCTTCTTCGAGGAAGGACGCATCCTTTCCGGCATTTCCCATCCCACCGTGGTGCGCGTAATCAATTTTTTCCGCGCCAATCAGACGGTTTACATGGTGATGGAGTACGCCGATGGCCGCTCCTTGGTGCGCGAGCTGGAACTGGCCGGCGGGCGTCTGGAGGAGCGGCGTCTGCGCAAATGGTTCGCCGCGCTCTTGTCCGGCCTGCGCGAAGTACATCTGCAGCGCCTGCTGCATCTGGACATCAAGCCGGCCAATATCTATCTGCGCCGCAATGGCGCGCCGCTGCTGCTGGACTTTGGCGCGGCCAGGCAGACGCTGTCGCGCCGCGACAAGCACTTCGCCTCGATGTACACGCCGGGTTTCGCCGCGCCGGAGCAATACGAGAAAGACGCGCCGCTGGGTCCGTGGACCGATATCTACGCCCTGGGCGCCTGTCTTTACGCCTGCATGGGCGGCGGCACGCCGCAGGTGTCCAAGGAGCGCAAGGAAAGCGACCGGCTGCAGCCGGCGAGCAAGGCCTTCCGCCATCTGTATTCCCCGGAACTGCTGGAACTGACCGATCAATGCCTGGCGCTGCCTCCGGATGAGCGGCCGGCCACGGTGGCGGGGCTGCAGAAGCGGCTGATGGCCGAGGAATACGGGCAGCCGGCTCCGGCGGAATTGGCCGGCAGCAAATGGATGGGATGGTTGAAAAACCTGACCGGCGGACGCTCGTGATGAGGGGATAGCCATGAAACTATCGATCTATCAGGAAAGCCGCATCGGCGGGCGCGCCTATAACCAGGACCGCTTGGTGATCGCGCATTCCCGCGACGCGGTGATGCTGGCGGTGGCGGACGGCATGGGCGGCCACATGCGAGGCGAAGTGGCGGCGCAGATCACGGTGGACCTGCTCAGCGAGTTGTTCTACCAGCAGGCCACGCCGATGCTGACCCATCCCAACCGCTTTCTCGTCAATGCGGTCAGCACCGCGCATCAGGTGATCCTGGATTACGCGGCCGATCACCGGCTGCCGGAGGTGCCCAGCACCACGGTGGTGGCGGCCATTATCCAGCAGGGTCAGTTGTACTGGTGCCATGTCGGCGATTCCCGGCTCTATCTGCTGGACGAAAAAGGCCTGCGGCTGCGTTCGCGCGATCATTCCCAGGTGCAGCGCCTGATCGATCAGGGGCAGTTGAGCGAGGATGCGGCCAAAGTGCACCCGGAGCGTCACAAGATTTACAACTGTTTGGGCGCGGCCAGCGACCCGGATATCGATGTCGGCGAGAAACAGCACGTCGGCGCCGGCTGCTCCATCCTGCTGTGTTCCGACGGCCTATGGTCGCAGGTGATGGACCCGGAACTGGAAAAGGTGTTTGTCCGCCGCAATGTCAGCCAGGTGTTGCCGGCGCTGATGAATGTGGCCGAGCGTCGCGCCGGCGCCGGCGGCGACAATCTGTCGGCGGCGGGGGTGACGCTGCTGGATGAGGCGCAGGATTACGGCGAACGCGAAGACCTGCTGGATACCGAGAAAGTGACGCCTCGCCAGTTGGGACGGACGATACTGGATTCCAATCTGGAAACCATGCATCAGGAGATTCTCGCCAGCCGGGTGGCGGGCAAGCACGATTAAGCCATTGTTCAAGGGCTGTCCTGCCGACGCGCGGTGAATCGTAAACAGGTTCTTGGCGCCATAAGCGGGGATGGCGGCTGCTATAATCGTCGGCATTCACCATTTTGGACGACGATATGACGCGACCTTCCCAACGTCCGGCCGACGCCTTGCGCACGGTGCGGATCAGCCGCAACTACCTCAAGCATGCCGAAGGCTCGGTGCTGATCGAGTTTGGCGACACCAAGGTGATTTGCACCGCCAGCGTGGACGATAGCGTGCCGGGCTTCCTTAAGGGCAAGGGCCGCGGCTGGGTCACCGCCGAGTACGGCATGCTGCCGCGCTCCACCGGCTCGCGCATGCGCCGCGAATCGTCGGCCGGCAAGCAGTCCGGCCGCACCCAGGAAATCCAGCGCCTGATCGGCCGCTCGCTGCGCGCGGTGGTGGATCTGGAGAAGCTGGGCGAGCGCCAGATCCAGATCGACTGCGATGTGATCCAGGCCGATGGCGGCACTCGCACCGCCAGCATCACCGGCGCCTATGTGGCGCTGGCCGACGCGATCGGCCTGCTGCTGCGCGAGGGCAAGCTGAGCGAAAACCCGCTGCGCGACCATGTGGCGGCGATTTCGGTGGGCCTGTACCAAGGCACGCCGGTCCTGGACCTGGATTACGCCGAAGACTCCAACTGCGATACCGATATGAATGTGGTGATGACTGGCGACGGCCGCTTCGTTGAAGTGCAGGGCACCGCCGAGGGCGAGCCGTTCGATGATCAGGAACTGCAGGCGATGTTGAGCCTGGCGCGCGCCGGCATCGGCGAACTGGTGGCGTTGCAACGCCAGGCGCTGGCGGAGTGAGGGCGCAAGCCCTGAAATAGTAAAAAGCCCCGTTGCCGGGGCTTTTTTCATTTCTGCGCGCGCTTGCGGATGAACTGCTGCAGCGCCTCGTAAAATATCGGCGCGCTGACGCTCATATTGTCTTCCTTGTTGCGGCGCGCGGCGGTGGGCGCCGAGCTTTGCACCGCGACGATCACCGGCTGGCCCGGCCCCATCACGAACACCGGCGAGCCGCTATTGCCCTCTAGCGTATCGCAGCGGTGGGTCAGGCGGCCGTCCGGGCGCAGCTTGGTGGCCTTGCAGCCCTGGTGCACCAGCAGATGGGTCTGATCATCCACCGGGTAGCCGCCCTGGGTCAGCGTCCAGCTTTGCTGGTCCAGCAATTGGCTCAGCTGTTTGGCGTTGCCGCTGAACACCGGCAGCACGCCCTGGGTGTCGCCCAGCGGCGTGGCCAGGCGCACGAAGGCGAAATCGCGCGGCGCGATGCGCGGCGGGATGTAGAGGCCGTCGGCGCGGCGGTCCAGTCCTTTCAGGAAGGCCTTGTCCACTTGCACTTCCAGCACCTTGCTGCGCGCGGTGTATTCATCGCCCCATAGGCCGACGGTGAAGCTGACCGCGGGGTCGAAGCGGCCTTTTTCGTCGATGAAGCAGTGGCCGGCGGTCAGCACCACATCGGGCGCCACCAGCGCGCCGGTGCAGATGGTGCGCGAGCGGGTTTGCAGTTGGCCGACAGCGAGCCAGGGCTGATGGTCGGGGCGGGTACGGACGCGGTCGTCCTGGCCGAAGAACAGTATCTTGTGTTCCGCGGAAATCTTGGGCGCGGCGGAGGCCGGCAGGGCAAGCAGCAAACTGAGGACAAGCAGCGGGAGTTTCATCGGGAATGGCCTTGCAAATGAAAACGGGGCGCCGAAGCGCCCCGAATTATGTGCGATTGCCAGCGGTGCCGGCAATGCTCGCCGCCTGATTACTTGGCAGCGGAAGCAGCTTTCTTGGAAGCTTTCTTGTCGGCTTTCTTGGCCGGAGCGGAAGCTTCTTTTTTAGCGGCTTGGGCTTTCTGAGCAGCTTTTTTGGAATCTTTCTTCTCGGCTTTCTTGGCCGGAGCGGAAGCTTCTTTCTTAGCGGCTTGAGCTTTCTGAGCAGCGGAAGCTTCTTTCTTAGCTACGTGCTTTTTGTGCTTTTTAGCGGCTTTTTTGGCCGGAGCGGAAGCGTCGGCTTTAGCGGCCTGGGCTTTCTGAGCAGCGGAAGCTTCTTTCTTAGCAGCGTGCTTTTTGTGCTTTTTAGCGGCTTTTTTGGCCGGAGCGGAAGCATCGGCTTTAGCGGCTTGAGCTTTCTGAGCAGCGGAAGCTTCTTTCTTAGCTACGTGCTTTTTGTGCTTTTTAGCGGCTTTTTTGGCCGGAGCGGAAGCGTCGGCTTTAGCGGCTTGGGCTTTTTGAGCAGCGGAAGCTTCTTTCTTGGCAGCGTGCTTCTTGGCTTTTTTAGCTTTCGGAGCGGAAGCGTCGGCTTTAGCGGCTTGAGCTTTCTGAGCGGCGGAAGCTTCTTTCTTGGCTACGTGCTTCTTGGCTTTTTTAGCTTTCGGAGCGGAAGCGTCGGCCTTGGCGGCTTGAGCTTTCTGAGCAGCGGAAGCTTCTTTCTTGGCTACGTGCTTCTTGGCTTTTTTAGCTTTCGGAGCGG